>CAYUKZ010000004.1:0-5190 GCA_964445515.1 uncultured Mycoplasma sp.
TTATACATTAAATCTGAAATGACAAACATCTCCGTCTTTCATTATGTAATCTTTACCTTCTAGTCTTACTAGACCTTTATCTTTAAGTACATGTTCACTTCCGTGTTCTTTAATATCTTCGAAAGTGAATACTTCTGCTTTAATAAATCCTTTTTCAAAGTCAGTATGGATTATACCTGCAGCTTGAGGTGCTGTAATTCCATTTTTAAATGGTCAAGCATGCACCTCTTGTGGTCCTGCAGTTAAATATGTAGACAATCCTAAAGTATGGAATGCCTTTTTAGAAACTATGTTTAGTCCTGATTCAGTTAAACCTAGTTCTTCTAAGAACATTTCTTGATCTTCACCTTCTAGTTTAGATATTTCATATTCTATTTGTGCAGAAACAACTACAAAGTCTTCATTTCTTTCTGTAACGAAGTCTTTAAACTTACTATAGTTAGGATTTGACTCTGGGTTACCAGCTTCATCTTCAGCAACGTTAGCAAGATATATAGTTGGTTTTAATGTTAAGAATTGGAAGTTCTTTATTACTGCCATTTCTTCTTCTGTATATTCAAACTCATTTAGTTTTCTTTCAGAAACTAATCTTTCTTTTAACATCTCCATTAAAGCTAATTCTTCTTTACCTTCACCTGTAGCTGTTACTCTTTTTCCATTCTTAGCTATTCATTTATCTACTTGTTCAATATCAGATAGTATTAATTCAAGATTAATAGTTTGAATATCTCTTACTGGATCTACATTACCAGATACGTGAACTATTTCTCCTGATTCAAACAATCTAACTGTATGAATAATAGCATCTACTTCTCTAATATTTTGTAAGAACTTATTACCTAGTCCTTCTCCTTTAGATGCTCCTTCAACTAAACCTGCTATATCAACAAATTGTATTTGATTATATATAAGTTTCTTTGATCCATAAATTTTAGCTAAGAAATCGACTCTTTCATCCTTTATTTCAACTACACCTACGTTAGGTTCTATAGTTGCAAATGGATAATTTGCTGCTTCTATTTCTGAATTTGTAATTGCGTTGAATAATGTTGACTTTCCTACATTAGGTAATCCAACTATTCCTATTTTAATTGCCATTTCTTCTCCTTTGACTTTTTATTTTACTAATAAGAAACAATTTGATTACTTATTTCTCATATACTCTAATTTTAACATCTTGTAAAGAAGTAAAAAGTTATTTTTGAAACTTAAAAATAACATATTTTTACTTTATAAAATAAAATAGTACAATTAATATATATGCCTGAACTACCAGAAGTCGAAACAGTCAGAAAATATTTAGAAAGCAATATCCTTAACTGAAAAGTTAAGGATATAGTTTTATGTTCTAAGAAGAGTTTGAGGAATTCTAAAGAGTCTGATCTTAAGAAACTAGTAAATCAATCAATTACAAAGCTAGATAGGATAGCTAAACACTTAATAATAAGATTTGATAAACAATATATCATTTGTCACTTAAGAATGGAAGGTAAATTCTTTATTTTCAAAGATGAAAAAGAGATGAATGAGTTAACTAATAGATTCCATGATATATTAATTATCAAAACTAATAAAGGAATCATCTTATTCCAAGATACAAGAAGGTTTGCAACTGTAGATCTATTTGATAACTCTGTTGAATACGATCAAAATGATATCCTTCTTAAAGTAGGACCTGAAGTTTTTGATAAAACATGAGAAGACTTGTTTGAAAACCTTTCTAGAAAGAGAACGGCAATTAAAACTACCCTACTTGATCAAGGAATCATTTCTGGATTAGGTAATATATATGTTGATGAAGTTTTATTTAGGTGTAAAATACATCCAGAAACTATTTCTAATCAAATTACTAAAGAACAAACTAAGAATATAATTAAATATTCTAGAATCATAATAAGTAAAGCTATAGAGCTTAAAGGAACAACAATTAGAAGTTATACTTCTTCCTTAGGTGTTGAAGGAAGTTACCAAAAATTCCTAAACGTACACCAAAGGAAAGATCTTCCATGTAGAAATTGTAAAACTACAATCATTAAACTTAAAGTTGGAGGTAGAGGAACATACATCTGCCCTCAGTGTCAAAAAAAATAATGACTATTCGTCATTATTTTCTTTTACTTTTATATTTTGATAATATAAATTATTTTTTCTTCTTAAATAGTGAAGCAACAACTATAAAGAATGAAGCAATAACTGTGAACATAGCGAATGCTATTGATAATCAAGCTCATCATTCTTTTCCAGCAGGTGCTTGAACATCGATTGTACCAGTATCAATGGCATTATCGAATGCAGGATTATCACTACCGTCAAAGACTGGGTCATTTTTATCTATTGATCCAATAGATGTTACAGTAGTTCCTTTATTTCTTGTTAGAAGTAATTTAGATAAATCATATTCTTGTGATTCTAAACCACTGAACTCTAAATTATATGTAGTTCCTGTTTTTGCGGCTGAATGATTGCTTGTTAATTTAATAGCTGATTCTCAATCGTCTCCATAAGCCATTTGAATGTTGTTTACATCTCCTGATACATCAGCAGTAAACTTAATTGAATCACCTTCTATTGAAATACTTTCTTTAACTATTGAATTAAATATAGAAGTTGTTGAAATAGAAGTAGAACCTACTATTGTTTCAGTTACATTTTTGTTTGCATAATTAACATCAACTCTAATTTGTTTTTGTGATGCCTCTGTTAAAGGTATATCAAATGATTTTTCAAACCTTTCTCCAGGATTAGTTGTTATATCTTCTTCATATACAACAGTCTCATCAGTTGTATCAATAAATGAGATGTGGTTTATGTCTGAAGATTTATAACCTGTTTCTGTTTCAGGTACATCAAATGAAATATTTACTGTATTTGATGTGTCATTGATTGTTTCGTTAACAAAATCAATATTTGAAATATTCTTTGGAGATTTTAAAGGATTTTCAATAACCCCTCCAGGACCAATAACGCTTTCTCCATCTTGATCAACTATTACATCTGGATTATTTGTATTAATTTCACCTAAGATATCTTCATCTTTAGAAATGGCTACTTGTGAATCATAGTCAACTTCAATTGAATCCATTGTGATTTCTGATAATTGACTAGTTGGTGTTACAGTGAATGAATATTCTTTATCAACTCCATAACCTGTTCCATCAGTATCTAATGTAGATTCTGTTTTATCTAAAGTAGATGTGCTTGAGTCAATTAAATCTAAACCATTGTAAAGTTTAATGTCTAATTTTGTAGGATCAAAGTCTTCGTGTTGTCCTGAAGACTTAACATTTATTTTGAAATCAATTTTATTATTGTTTGAATCAAAAATTATTGAATTAAAATCTTCTGAAGTTATATTTTCAAGACTTAAAGCTGTTGTTTCTTTAGGATCTGTAGTTAATGGAGTTCAAGTTAAACCTGAATCTGATGAAAATTCAAAATTGTCATATGTTCTTCCATTTAATATCCCATTTTGAATTGAAATTGTTTGTTTATTATCAACAACATCTCCTTGAGCTGTAATTTCATCTTTACCTTTTCAAACTTTTTCTTGAACTAATGTCCCATTGAAAGACTCATTAGCTTTAATTCTAATTTGTTCAGAATCAATAAGGTTATTAGTTAATTCATTAGTTGCTGTTACATAAGCTTTCCCTGAATCTGGGTCTCCCCCTTCTTCATAAAGAATATCTAAATCGAAACTTGGTTTGTCGCTTCCATCAGCTAAACCAGGGTTGAAGCTATTAAATTCAACAGACTTGAATTTTGATGGTAATGGAGAGAATGTTGTTTTATAAGTTGAATAACTACCAGGTTTTTGATCTTTGAAACCAAAATCATTTAGTGTTACATCTTTTTTATTGTAGTTTTCACTACCTGAACTTCCGGTATTACCATTTTCTATTCCATAGGCTTTATAAGTACCATCTGATTGTTTTACTTTAAATGAAAAGTTAACTTTTGCTGATGTATCTGCTCCAAATATTTTAGTTAGATATTCAGTTGTGTTTGGTTTTATACCTAAATCATCTGAAACTTCTTGTGATAAGTAGATAGGTAAAGTAAACCCGATTCTTCCTCCATATGAACCACCTCAACCTAGTGAACTTATTAGTTCATCAGTGTATAGAATGTCATAGTTCTTATCATTAATATATAATGCTAATGAATTCATATCTATTTTGCTTAAATCCGCTTCAGAATTAATACCCATAGAACTTGCTCCATCAATGATTAATCTAAATCCAAATGTATTACCTTGTCCTTCTGGAACTTGAATAGCAGGTATCTTTGAAGGATCAAAGTTTCCTGATGAATCATGTCCTGATCTTGCTAATCAGATATTTGATTTAAGAGAATCCTCTTGATCCGTCTTTGGTGTTGGGTTAGTTGTGTTAATAGTTTTTGTTTGTTTATTTTTACTATTGTAAACATTAAATGTATGTTCAATATTATTTGTATTTTCAATTATTTCTACTGAAGTTCCTATAGCTGCTACAGATAATAGTGCAGTTATAATCAGTGAATTTTTAATTCTTTTCATATTTCAATCTCCTCTTCAATTTTCTATTAGTTAAATTATATCATTATTTCTTTTGCTGCTTCTCTCTCCATTAACTTCTTATCTTTATGTAGAACAAATAAGAACATAGGTCATGATATTAACTGAGATAATATCGTTCAGAAGAAGAATCAACTAAAGAAGTATATCTCCATTCCGCTAGTTTGTCCTACTGTAAAGTAGAATACAACTAATACAATAGTATTTGTTATAAAGAATGCATTTAATGATTGTAGTAAACCATATATTGGTTTCTTTGTTGCCATATAATATGTCATCATAATAGCTGGTCACACTGATATTATACTTAGTGATAAGTATAAGTGATATGTAGTGTTAATTTGGTGCAATGTGAATATTCCATTGTCAACCATTTGTTGTATATAATGATTTGCACCAAATAATCAGTACATTGCTTGTGGTCAAGCCATTATAAATATTCATTGTGGCAATGCAAGTAGAACTACAAGTGCTACCATTGCTCAAACTACGCTAGAAACCCTTTTATGATTCTTAGCTCCGTAGTTATAACCTATCATTGCACTACCAGTTTGCACTAGAGCAAATGATGGCATGATAATTAACATCATTGGTCTAGAAATAGCACTGAATAATTGTAATGATAGTGGTCC
>CAYUKZ010000004.1:5290-17473 GCA_964445515.1 uncultured Mycoplasma sp.
GCAGGACCCATTAATATAATATCGAATATTATATTAAATGGAATTGAGATTAAAGGAATGAATGATGCTCCTTTAATATGCCCTTCTGCTCTTAACTGTCTAGATATAATACCTTGGAATGAAGCAAAGGTAATAGTTAATGCATAAATAATCATTGATCAAGTAGCATCTTGAACTATACCTGCTGCTTTAAAGGCACTTCATACTTCATCACTAGGTATTATTCATTCTAATCATGGTTTAATGATTGAGAATGATATGATAAGTGATATAAGTATGATAATAAAGTTTGTTAAGTGCATTGTAGAGATAGCTTTCTTAGCTCCCTCTTCATCTTGTGCACCTAATCTTTGTGAATAGATTGTTCCAAACCCCATATTTGTAAGCGATATTGCTGCCATACAAATTAACATAACTGGAATTGTGAACATTGAGATCATAGAACCACTTATATTAATAGTTGATCCGTTATATTCAACATTAAATGTAACCATGTTGGCTGCAATAGCTGAATCTATAAGTTGATATAAAGTATTTGTCAACATTAATATAAGAATTGGCAATGACATTATTAATAATGATTTAAATACATTGCCATTCTCATATATTGCTGCTTTTTTTCCTACTTTTGAGATGTTATTTACTTTTGTATTTTCCATCTTTTACTTCTCAATAGCTTCCATTCTTTCAAGAATTCTTTTTAACTGTTCGTTACCTCTATATTTAATAGTGATTGAGTTTTTATTTATTTCAACTTTTGTTTTTAGTTTATTTCTAACTAATTCTTCTGCATAAAGAACCTCTTGAGGTTTAACTTCACCTTTAACAGGTTGTTTGTTAGCTCTAGCTTCTCTTAATTTAGCAGCTTTAGCATAACCTTCTGTTTCTCTAACAGATAAATTTTGTTCAATAACTTTACTAAAAATATCTTTAGCAACTTCTGTTGGTAAAGTTATTAAAGGTCTTGCATGTCCGTAAGTAATTTTGTTTTCTAGAACTGCATTAATAATTTTTTCATCTAATTTTAATAAATTAATTGAGTTTGTAACATATGATCTTGATTTACCAATAACTTTTGCAGCAGCTTCTTGTTTTAATCCTTGATCATCAATCATTTGTTTTAATGATTTAGCAACTTCAATTGGGTTTAGGTCTTCTCTTTGAACATTTTCGATTAAAGCTATTCTTTGCATCTCATCATCAGTTAAGTCTGCAATAACTGCTGGTATAGTTTTAAGCCCTGCTAGTTTAGCAGCTCTTGATCTTCTTTCACCAGCAACAATGTAGTAGTCTCCTGCTTGATTTTCTCTAACTAAGATTGGAGTGAATACCCCATTCTCTCTAATAGATTGTGCTAGACCTTCTAATTCTTCTAAATCAAAAGTTCTTCTTGGTTGGTATGGGTTAGGAACAAGTTTTGAAACTTGAACTTCACTAGCAACACCAGAAGTTTTCTTCTCTACGTCTTGTATTGTATCAATTACATTTTGAACGTCTCCACCAAAAATTTGATCAAGACCTTTTCCTAATGTTGATTTCTTTTTATCAGCCATTATTTAGCACCTCACTTTAGAACTTCTTTAGTTAAATCACCATAAGCTTTAGCACCTAATGATGAAGCATCATAATCAAATATTGATTGACCTGAAGATGGTGCTTCTGCTAATTTAATATTTCTAGGTATCTTTGTTTTTAATACTTGTCCTTTAAAGAACTTGTTAACTTCAGCTACAACATCTTGTGCTAAGTTTGTACGAGAATCGTACATAGTAATTAGTAAACCACCAATTTGTAGTTTAGGGTTAAACATTTTCTTTACAAGCATAATTGTAGATAGAAGTTGTGTAAGACCTTCTAGTGCATAGTATTCAGCTTGCATAGGTATTAAAACTCTGTTAGCGATTGCTAATCCATTTCTATTAATTACACCTAGTGATGGTGGGCAATCCATTATTACATAGTCATAAATATTTTTAACTTCGTTTAAAGGTTTTTCAAAAATCTTAGTTTCATTTTCTTTATTCATTGATAAGTGAAGATCTGCTCCAGCTAACTGAATTGTAGATGGAACAATATCAACATTCTCTGCTGTTGTTTCTTTAATTACATCTTTAATAGAAAGTTTGTCTACTATTAATTCAAAGACACCTTTCTCTACATTATGAAGATCTATTCCAAGACCAGCTGTTGAGTTAGCCTGTGGATCAAGATCTATTAATAAAACTTTTTTCCCTTTTTTACCAAGTCCTGCTGCAAGGTTCATTGAAGTTGTTGTTTTTCCAACTCCACCTTTTTGATTTGTTACTGTTATTATTTCCATATTTATATTATACCTTTTGTGAAACAAAATGTTTCACATTAGGTAATATAAAAACCCATATTTAGAATATGGGTTTCTTTTTAATTTGAGAATAGTTTCTTGGATAATCTCCATTAGTGCTTTTTACTTTATTAAACGATATAAAACACCTATCATTCTCATCTATAAGAGAGAATTTATCAATTGTGTTTAACTCTAAACCTAATTTCTTATTTACTTGTTCTCAATTATTAGTAATTTCACTTTCAATATTTGATCCTTTGTAGAAAATTGATTTCCCTCCAACTTTTATAGGGTCAGCTGTAATTTCTAATAGAATATTTAATGAAGCTACAGCTCTAGAAACTACAACATCATAACCTTCATGCATTCCTGCATCTTCAATTCTATTATGAACAGCTTTTGCATTAGTTAATCCTAGTTCTTTTATTGCAAACTCAATATATTCTACTTTTTTATTATTAGAATCTATCATTGTTACTTCTGAATCTTCTAATACAATAGAAAGAACTAGTCCAGGGAATCCCCCACCAGAACCGACATCTAAAATTTTAATATCATTTAATTCATAGTATCTTAATATTGATAATGAATCTAAAATATGTTTAATATTAAACTGTTCTTCATCTTCTATCGAAGTAAGATTTGTATGTTTGTTATATTCTAAACATATTTCTCTTAGTTTATTTAATTTTTCAATTTTACTATCTGTAAAATTGAATTCTTTTAATAATTCTTTTAACATATATAAATTATATATAAAAAAGAAGAGACAACATAAATGTTGTCTCTAATTTTTATGATAATTCAACTTCTGTGAATTTTCCTACACCATCATTATTTGTTTCAATCTTGATATGTTCTGTGTTGTCTTTGATTTTTGCTAAATCAACAACTCTTGGTGTAATGTTGTCATGTGTCTTGTAATAGAATTTTAGGTTTTTTAGATCTTTAACAATAATGTTATCTGTATGATCAGTAATTGTGTTTTCTTTTCCTCTAAGTTCTAAAGTTTCTGCAAACACTTGTTTAGTTTGTGCTAATTTTTCTGCAGACATTTTTTCTCTTACGTATCCTGGTACAACATCTGAAGTGTGAAGCATTCTAAACATGTAGTTTACTGCTTCTTCATCTGATTCAGGTTGTTCAACTACTGAAGATAAGATTGCTGATCTAACGAATCTTGAATCAGCTGTGAAATCTCCAGGCATTCCATATAATCCATTACCTTGTGTTAGTAATTTATGATTTGGTAAACCTTTATATAGTTCTTCATTTGGTTCAACCTCGTAAGGTGTGATATGAGAGAACTTTCTTAAGTTTTCATAGTGGTATTCTAGTGGTGATGAGTTAGTTAAAACTCTTAGAGGGTTTTCTTTAACTCTAATCTCTTTGTTTTCAGGTTCGATTACTACTGAATCTCCTGAAGCATCTATGATTGCTATATGTTGCCCAAGCGCAGCTTGTGGAACACCTTTTAATCAGTAGAAGATTTCTTCTAAATGTTCTTTAGCTTCTCTAACTTCTTGTACTGTTGCATAGTTTGCAAGAATATAAGTTGATAGGAATACAAAGTTAACATTTTCAGGTTTAATTTCTTCTAATTCTAATTCTTTATATTCGTGATAGTGGAAATATAGAATTGAAGTTGATAATCCTTTTTCATTCATTCCATCTATTGCTACGAATTCTTCTGAAATAACTCCAGGAGCTGTTAAATGAACTAGAGAATGTTTACTTTCGTATTCTGTATTTTCTCCACCCATTCAAGCTGAAGGGAATTTACTTCCTCTTGGCCTAAAGTTGACTACTGTTTTATATAGGGCTGTAAATTCATCTGTTCTACCAGTAACTACTGTTCCCTCTTTTGTGTTAATTGTCATTAATGTACACATATTTTCCTCCTTATGATGATTGAACTATATTTAATAATTCTTCATTCTTAATTTTCTTTTTTCTATTACTCTTATTTTCACAAATATGATAATGGATTATGATAATTTAGTTAATAATTTTTCAAAAGCTATTCTAGTATAGTTAGTTAAGTAACCTGTGCAAGTAACAAATAGTATTGAACCTACAAATACAGAGTTTCTAGCAACAAATTCTTCTCAATTACTCATTGTTGTATCTGGATATGTTGCTAATGATATAGATGTAACTATTAATGAGAAGATCACTAATGATAAATCTAATACATTTCTGAAAAATACATAACTATAATCATCAAACCTTTCACTTAACCTAACGATTAGAACATCGTATGGTCTTAATCCAAAACCTACATTCAATCACATACCTATAGAAACTACAAGTAGAGAGTAACCTACTAAGAATCATATTATTCCTAATACGTAATTTAAAACTCCGTGATCAATTGTTCTAATTATTGTTCCGTGTGCATCAGTCATTTGAATTAATCCAGGAAAGTGATTAACTATATTAGCAGAAATAAATCCTACCAAGAAAGCTAAACAATATCCTGTAATAAATGCTGTTGAAGTTAACAACATATCTTTTGGTTTAGATAAAATAACAGCTGTTAATACTAATATACCTACAGCTATATAGTTTCACTGAACATAAGTTCAACCTATAACTCAAGCAAATCCTTGTATACCTGAATCAATAGGAGCCATTCCTATACTATGTGTATATGATAAAATAGCTTGTGCAAAAGCCATTAAAATAATCGCAATCAATAGATAGATTATTTTAATTATTAAACTATTTTTTGTATTTCCAATATTTGTTACTTCTGTTTGGTTTTCCATGTTATATATTTTAATTATACTCCTACTAAGAAAAAAATAAACCCATATGGGGTTTATTTTTTATGCTTTTTTACGAAACGTGTTTTTAGTTCATTGCTTTAATTTGAACATTGGAGTTTGATAATTTTGATCAAGCTTCATTTGTTTTGCAACGTGAACTTTTCATGCGTGTTTAATTAATTCTAATATTATTGTGAAGAATCCTGAACAGATTCAGTAGAATGCGAATAGTGCTGGAACTGTAAGACCCATGAACACGAACACACCAATCATAATATTTTGTGTTTTGTTTTGTTTCTTCTGAGCAGCTTTAGTTGCTTCATCAATAGTTTTGATTCCTTTTCTCTTATTAGATAATCAAGTAGGTACTTTTGAAGAAATACCTTGTACTAGTCCTACTGATATTCCTATTAATAGATATAGTAAGAAGAATCATCCCATGTTGAACATTCCTCAGAATGATGAAACGGCTCAAGTGAATTGTCCCATGAAAACAACTTTATATGCTGGTAATGATGAAATGATAATTCATAGTGAAATGAATATCGGCATAGTAATGAAGATAGTTCCTAATGAACCCATTGGGTTAATTTCTTTCTTTCTATATAATGCCATTATTTCAGCTTGTTGTTTTTGTTTCATTCTTGGTTCAGCTTTAAGATCGTATTTAGAATACTTAGCTTTAATCTTAGCAACGTCAGTTTGAACTTCTTGCATCTTCATTTGGTTAGCAGTTCCTTTTAATGAAAGCAATGCTCCTAATCCTCTTGTAAGGAAAACTATAACTGTAATTGAAATTATAACTCCTCATGCTATTGACATGTAGTTGAAGATTTCTCCTATTCCCATTGCTAATTGAGCTAGTGGGAATACGAATGCTCCATATAAAGGTCCATATTGAACGTTTCAAGCTTTACCTCAATCTGCTCAACCAATGAATGTTACTCTTGATTCACCTCATGAATCTTGTCTAGTAGGAATAATTGAATCTGAGAATAATGATGTTTCATATCCTTTTTGGATTCTTGGCATTACACCTGTGTAAGCAACATCACCTTTTCCATCACTAGAATCATTATCTCCAGTATTAGAGTATTGTTCTATTGAAGTCATTCCAGCAAACTGTGATCCATAATCATATTGAACTGCTTTAGTTCCAACTGTTGATGAACCAACCATGTGAATATATTTCTTATCATTCATTCATGATTTAATTTTTTCATCCATTACTGAATATTCTGTAGATGTTTGTCCTTCACCAACAACACCTCAACCTTGTCTTCTTTGATCGGCATAGAAGAAGTTATCTTCATTAAGATTACCCATCTTTCCGTTGCTATCAAGTTCATATACATTGTTTTCTGCTGCTGCAGTTGCATCATCATAAACTCTTAAAAGTGAAGCTTGGTATTGTTTGTCTTTACCAACTTCTGATGAACCATCGCTTCCATCTTTTAGATAACTAACTCCGTAAGAAGCATCAAGAATTGTTCAACCGTACATTTGGTTTTCAACATCAAAACCAGATTGGTTTTGACTTGATTTAGTATCTCAATTTTGGAAACCTTTCTTTCTGAATCCGTCTCCTGTAATTCCATTAATAGCTGTTTTCCCGTATTCATCTATTCTAACTGGGAAACCTTTACTAATTGGAACTACCATTGTTTGTGCTCCACCATATACTTTAGTACCTGCTGGTTTTGCAATTGTGAAATCTGCTTGATAAGCTTTACCTTTAGTAATATCTAATGAATTATCACTAGCAAAGTCAGTGAATGAGTCTTGTAACTCTTGAGGTAGAGAAGAAAAGTCAGCTGTACCTTGTCCACTATTGAAAGCAAACTTATTAATAGCTAGTATTATTTGATTATTAATACTTTCTTCTTGATCTGCCTTTTCATCTTTTTCATTATATACACCATTTAGTGTATGAATAGGTGTTCAGTTATCAATGTTTGTATAATCAGCAACTGAAGTTGTGTTTAACATAGGTGTTGATTCTCAAATTACATTTTTATATGTATGTTCTAATACATTTCCTGAATCATCTTTTTTAAATGTTGCGAATTTATCTAATCCACCATTAGCAGCAATACCATCATTAGTACCATCTGCTTTATCAGCTAAATAGAATACATATTGTCTTGAACTAGAAACTGTATATTGTTTCTCTTTGTCTAAGTTTCATGTTTTAATATCTTCGTTAGCTTCATCTGCTCAAGTTTTTGCTATTGCAACAGTAGGAACATATCATGCTGAAGAATTAAATGCTTTAACTTCACTATGATCATATGTATATATACCTGTAGCTAAAGCTGTTACTTGGTTTAAGTTATATGCATACATTTCTTCTAACTTATCACTTGAAACATAGTACTCTGAGTGATCAGTGTTAGATGGGTCATATTCTGAATCTACTACCATAAAGTTAAATGGTTGTGTAGTGTAGTCTTCTGTTGTTGTTTGAATGTTTTCAGTTACTTCATTATTTGTTGCAGTATATCCAACAGCATTAATAGCTTGGTATGTATTTGGATAAACGAAGTCATCTGCTTGATAGAATTCAACACCTTGTCCTAAGTTGTTTGATGTTTGAATAATAAATTCGTTAACACAACCTCAAAGTGTTGCAATAATTAAGAAACCTCACACAAATCATTTTAATATTGTTCAAGAAAGTTTACCAATTCTTTTTGGGGTTCACTTTTGTTGCCCTAGAATTGATTTTTCTTGTTCTCTATAGAATGAATGATTTGAGTTATGTGCCATTATCTTAAGTTATCTATTTGTTGTTGTAAAATATTTCTCTTCTGATCTATAGATAAGTCTATAAATTTTTGTCTGACAACTAAAACTATTTGTTTGTTAATGTCATATATATTAAGTGTAGGGATTATATTCTTAATAACCCTCTTGTTATAGTTTCTAAATACTGCATTACCTAGTTTTTTAGGAACAGAAATGCCGATTTTGAAACTATCGTTGTTTAAATGGGATATTAGGAAGTATTCTGAACTAACTTTCTTCCCTTTATTTAACACTTTGTTAAATTGAATCTTTGATTTTAATGAGTATTGCTTTTTCATATTATTTATCTATTAATACAAAAAGCAAAAAATAGAAAATTACTTTTCGTCTGAAACAGTTAATTGTTTTCTACCTTTTGCTCTTCTTCTGTTAATGATAGCTCTACCATCTTTTGTTGCCATTCTAGATCTAAATCCATGTGTCTTAGCTCTTTTTCTCTTATTAGGCTGGTATGTTCTTTTCATGATGTCCTCTTTCTTTTTTTAACGTTAAATAGTTTTTGATTCAATGATGATCAAAATAAATATTTCTTATATATTATATATTAATAGTAAGCAGATATGTATAGTAAAATATACTTTTTTATACTTTCAAAATGAATAAATATTGAAAAGTTTTCCACATTTTTACATAAAACCTACTTATTTTAAGGTTTTGTGGAATATTTATTGTGGAAAACTCTATTTTTAGTGTGAAACTTTTTATGTTTCACGCACCCGACCCCTCTAAAACCCTTATTTTATGGGGGTTTTAGAGTAATTTTGGGTTTTTCCACATTTTTGTAAATTTCTTAAAATTACCTTTATAATAGTTATGGTTATGAAAAGAAAAGATTTAAATCAATTATTAAATTCAATAAAAGATGGTTTATTCCCTGATAACATCGATAAAAGAAGTAATCTTCTAAATTTAATGGAAGGTTCTAGATTCGAGGAAATAAACGAAACTACAGGAACTATTGTTATTTCTGCAGCATCTGAGTTTACTAAGAATATATTAAACTTACCTGAGTTCAAAAACGAGATTATAAGAGTAGCTCGTAGAGTATTGAACTCAGATTATGATGCAGCTATCGTTCTTAGAGAAGAATGAGAGAAAAGAAATGTAGAACAAACAACTGCTGAGTTAAAATTGATGAACAAAAAATCTGATTCTTTAAGAGCTGACTTCACATTGGATAATTTCCTTGCCTCTGGTAAGGGAGATAACAGGATGGTGAAGCAAGCAGCACTATCAGTTTCACTAAAACCTGGTGATTGATCACCATTCTTCATTTACGGAGGTAGTGGATTAGGTAAAACTCACTTATTACATGGTATTGGAAATAAAATAAGAGAAACTTACCCTAATTACAACATTAGATATTTAGAATCTAAAGACTTCAAGGACCTAGTTTATGATCCTGAGAAGATTAACACAAAACATATTAAAGAAATCACTGAAGAATTCTTATCATATGATGTTTTATTAGTTGATGATATCCAAATGTTGCAATCATTACCTAAAGCTAAAGAAATATTCTTTGGTATATTATCAAATTATATTAATGAAGGTAAACAGATTGTAATTACATCAGATCAATACCCTGAAGAAATGAAAGATTTCGAAGAAAGATTCATTACTAGGTTCAAAGGGGGAGTTGTGTTATCTGTTACTCCACCTGATGTTGAAACAGCAAAACTTATTTTGCTACAAAAACTGGAAAAGAAAGATTCTACAGGTGGAATTAAACTATCTGATTCAGCTCTTGAATTTATAGCAACTAACTTTGGTTCTAATGTTAGAGAGTTGGAAGGATCGCTTGGAAAAATTATATTCTGAGCTATTACTAACGATAGAAACGAAGAAGAATATACTGTTGAAGATATGATGGATATCTTTGAAGGTATGACTACAGGGCGTGGATTAACAATCCAGCATATCGTTAGTGTGGTTGCTAAGAACTATCAAGTCAGTGTGGCTGAGGTTCTTGGTAAATCTAGAAAAGCTGAAATAGCTTTACCTAGACACCTATCTGTGTATTTTGCAAGATTACTATTAGATGTTTCTCTAATGGATATTGGAAGATACTTCAGTAGGGACCACTCTACAATAATGTCTTCTATTAGGAAGATTGAAAAGGAAAGTTCAACTAATCAAGAACTATCTAGGGTTATCTATGACCTGCGTAAGAAAATTATTTCTAACTAAACAATAGAACTTATATTTGTCTAAATTAAAAATTGAAATTGGTTAATGATCATAAAAAGATTTAACCAATAATGAAAAAACACAACCTATTCTTGGGTTGTGTTTTCTTTTTTATAACTTTCAGATTCTTCTGTTCAAACTAGAATTCCGAATATTGAATTTATAAAGTATGCTGATGCAATAACTAGAACAAATAAATCATTTTTGTATCCTAACGCTAATGTTGTAGTGAATAAAATTATTTTAATTGTGTTTGCAATTAAGTACAGGAAGAATGTTTCTCTGAATCTTAATGTTCCCATGATTACAGCTGCCAACATTAAGGCTGCTGCAAATGAATCGAATCAGATATTAAAATCTTGTAGTCATTTGTAGTTGCTGTAGTCTTGTGAAGTGAAGTATTTAGGGAACATCTCAGGTAATGCAAACCCCATTATGATTGCTATAAACAATATAAACATAACTAATAGTGCTGCTGATTGTAAAGATAGTTTTCTAGTAGTTACTGAGCTTGATCCTTCTTTAGTTTCCTTTGGTCAAATAAAGAATAAAGCTACCAAGTAAATTAGTGGTGTTAGGATTGCATTAACAATACCTAGAGCAATGTTTCCTGCAAGGAAATTTGAACTTCCATATAATAACGCATCTACTGCTAGTATACCTGGTGCATATTTATTTCTCTTTGCTAAGAATGTTGCTGCTAACACCCCTACTGGAATGTCAATCATCGATATAAAGTAACTAATTATATTCTTGTTTGTAATACTATCATCAGATGATCATATTGTAAATGTAAGTATCAACAAAATACATCCTACTATTGTAGTAAATGTAAATAAAAATGCCTCGAATACATTTATCCCAGGTATTACTTCTCTTTTCAATTTATTTATTACTATTGATCTTGAGTTCATATATTAATTATAATCTAAGTATTAGTTATTTATTTAGATATAATTTAATATATAGGAATAAATAGGAGACAAAAATGAAATTTCAAATAAAATTAAACACAATAAAAGAATATTTAAGAAGATTATCAGTTTCTGTTCAATCAGTTTCTTCTAGAGTAGAGTTTACAGGGGTTTTAATCAATGTATGAGATAACTCAATTACATTCGAAGGAAGAAATGACTGAATGGATACTAAGATTGAAGAGACTTCTTTAACAGATGTTAAAATCATCGAAACTGGTAGAGCATTAATTAAAGCTCAAATGTTAAATGACATCGTTCAAAAGATGGAAGGTCAATATGTAACATTTACTAAAGTAGATGCTAACGTTTTAACAATAGAAGATGCGGATTCTAACTATCAAATTAACTTATTATCAGATGAAAACTTTGAAGTTGCTAAATATACATCAGAATTTAACGAAGAAATCTCAATACCAAGTAAGATTTTCTCAAAAGCAATGACTAAAACAGTATTTGCAGGTAATGAAAACCATACAAAATTCATTTATCAAGGTGTAAACATCAATATTAACAATAATAAGATCAATGTTACTGCTTGTGATGGTATAAAAATAGCTTCATGAAGTGGAAATATTGAAAATAACGTGAATATTAACAAAATAGTGCCTTTAAAGGTTGTTAAAGAGTTATTAAAAATACTTCCAGACAGCGGTGAGTACAAATTTATGTTCAGTAATTCACATTGTGTTATTAAATCAGATAATATGATCAACCAATTCTCATTAATCGAGGGAACTTTCCCAGTATTTGATAAATATTTCAATAATGAGATATATAACAAGAGATTAACTATTGATAAAGATGTATTATCTTCATCAATTGATAAAGCAGTTATACTAATTAATCATTTTGATAGTGCAAGAATCGGATTAACTGTAGATAATGAGATTTTTGTAGTTGATACAAAGGATGAAGTTGGTTCAGCTAAGATCGAAGTTAAAGGATTTGATTATTCTGGAGAGAAAATAGCTATATCTCTATCTCCTAAAGTATTAATTGAAGGTATCAAACATTCAACTAGTGATAAAATTGAAATTTTATTCACAAATGAAACATCATCAGTATTATTAACAACTGAAAAAGGTGATTTCAAATATTTAATGTCACCAATGGT
>CAYUKZ010000004.1:17573-30222 GCA_964445515.1 uncultured Mycoplasma sp.
AGGTGTGTAAAACTAAGGAATTTTCTACAAGAAATATTATAAAAATATCAGTTTAACCTTTTGTTTATAAGGGTTTTATCGTCTTTCCCACATTCCCACAGGACTAATAATAATAAACTTAAATATAATAAATTATAGGAGTTTTCTAGGTTTATAATTGTCTGTTTTCAAAGCTGAAAAAGGTATAATTTATATGTATATGTGTGATGTAATATCTTAACTCTTTTGGTTGGATATTACATTTGATATTTACGATTTTTAATATAGACAAACAATAAATAAAAGTGATAGTAACGAAACTTAATAGGGAGTATTCGCATATTACAAGATAAGGAGAAAATATATTATGTCAGATAATATGAATTATGATGAAAATTCGATTCAGGTTCTAGAAGGATTAGAAGCTGTAAGAAAAAGACCAGGAATGTATATTGGTAATGTTGACGGTAAAGGATTACACCATTTAGTATGAGAGATAGTTGATAACTCAATTGATGAAGCATTAGCAGGTCATGCAACAAAAATAGATATAACAGTAAATAAAGACGGATCATTAACAGTAGAAGATGATGGTAGAGGTATTCCAGTAGCACCTCACCCTAAAACAGGTATATCAACACTAGAAACAGTATTCACTGTTTTACATGCCGGAGGTAAATTCGGTGGAGAAAACTCAGGATATAAAGTATCAGGAGGATTACATGGTGTTGGTGCTTCTGTAGTTAATGCTCTTTCTTCATGATTAGAAGCAACTGTTTACACAAACAACCAAGAACATAAATTAAGATTTGAGTTTGATAATGAAACAAACAAAGAATCATCAACAGGTATCCAAGTAGTAGGACCTTCTGATAAAAGAGGTACTAAAGTTACTTTTATGCCTAATTTTGCTTTATTCAACAATGGAGTTGAAGCATTTGATATTGAAATAATAAGAATAAGAGTTAAAGAAACAGCTTATTTAAATAAAGGATTACTAATCAATGTTAAAGATTTAAGACAAGAAGACTATTCAGTGTCTTATAAATTTGAAGGTGGACTAGTAGATTTCATTGAAGATTTAAATCAAGGATCAGAGAAAATTACTGCTGATGTAATTTACTCTGAAGGAAACGCCGAAAACGTAGATGTAGAGATTGCTATGCAATATACTACATCTTACCAACCAAGAATACTATCATACGTTAATAATATTGCCACTACTGAAGGTGGTACACATGAACAAGGTTTCTTGGATGCTATATTAAGAATAATAAATTCATACGCAGATAAAACTTTATCTCAAAAAGATAAAAGAACTTTCAAACGTGAAGATATTAAAGAAGGGATCACTGCTATTGTTTCAATTAAACATCCAGATCCTATCTATGAAGGTCAAACAAAAGCTAAATTTGCTAATGCAGAGGTTAGAAAAATAGTTAATAATATAATTTCAGAAAAATTTGAAACATACTTATTAGAAAACCCAATGCAAGCAGGACAAATTCTTGCTAAAATACAACAAGCCACAAAAGCTAGAGAAGCTGCTGAAAGAGCTAGAGAAGCAACAAGAAGAAAAGATGTTCTTGGTTTTTCTACATTACCAGGTAAGTTAGCAGATTGTTCATCAACAAACATGGATGAAACAGAATTATTCATTGTTGAGGGAGATTCAGCTGGTGGTTCAGCTAAAATGGGTAGAGATAGAGAAGTTCAAGCTATCTTACCTCTAAGAGGTAAAGTAATTAACTCAGAAAGAGCTAGAGTTGATAAATTATTTAACAATGCAGAGATCACTTCTATGATTACTGCATTTGGAACAGGTATTGGTGAAGAATTTAATATCGAAAAATTAAGATATGGAAAAATTATTATAATGACCGATGCTGATGTTGATGGTTCTCATATTAGAACACTATTATTAACATTCTTCTTCAGATACTATAAAGAATTAATTGAAAATGGTCATGTATTTATTGCTTGTCCACCTTTATATAAAATTTCTAAAGGTAAAACTGAGTTTTATGTTTATTCAGATTCAGAAAAAGATGAATTCTTTAATAATACAGATGAAGATATATCTAAATTCTATGTACAACGTTACAAAGGACTTGGAGAAATGAATGATGATCAATTATGAGAAACAACTATGGACCCATCTTCAAGAAAATTACTAAAAGTAACTATTGAAGATGCTACTAGAGCAGATATGATCTTCTCAGAATTAATGGGAGATATGGTTGAACCTAGAAGAGAGTTTATAACTAAGAATTCTAAGTTTGCAAACCTAGATATATAAGGAGATAGAATATGGAAAACGATAATAAATTATTAAAAAACGAAAACATACAAGATATTTCTATCTCTAAAGAGATGGAAAACTCATTTATTGATTATGCAATGTCAGTTATAGTTTCAAGAGCTATTCCAGATGCAAGAGATGGATTTAAACCAGTACATAGACGTATACTATATGCTATGAATGGTCTTGAAATGACACACAATAAATCATTCAAGAAATCTGCAAGAGCAGTTGGAGAAGTTATTGCTAAGTACCACCCTCATGGTGATACTGCAGTATATGATTCAATGGTTAGATTAGCTCAACCATTCTCTTTAAGATACCCATTAGTATGAGGGCAAGGTAACTTCGGTTCAATTGATGGTGATGGAGCTGCTGCTATGAGATATACAGAAGCTAAGTTACAAAAAATATCTTCATTAATGCTTGAAGATATTAAAAAGAACACAGTTGACTTCCAAGAAAACTATGATGGATCAGAAACTGAACCTGTAGTTCTACCAGGAAAACTTCCAAACTTATTAATTAACGGATCAACAGGTATTGCTGTTGGTATGGCTACTTCTATACCACCACATAACTTAAACGAAGTTCTAGATGCAGCTGTTGAAGTATTAAAAAATCCTGAATTAACAGTTGATGAATTATTAGAATATGTATCAGCACCTGACTTCCCTACTGGAGGTATTTTAGTTAATAAAAATGAGATACCTAATGCTTATAAAACAGGTAGAGGTAGAGCAATTGTTAGAGCTAAAACAAGAATTGAATTTGATGAAAACAAAAACTCAGGAGTTATCTATATAACTGAAATTCCTTACATGGTTAACAAATCAAATTTAATTTTGAAGATAGCAGATCTAGTTAAATCAAAAACAATTGATTCAATTTCTGATATTAAAGATGAATCTAACAGAGAAGGAATAAGAATTGTAATTAAACTTAAGAAAGGATTTATTCCTGAAGTTGAATTAAACAAATTATTTAAGTTAACAATGTTACAATCTAACTTCCCTATCAATATGTTAGCGTTAATTAACAATAGACCTGAAACACTAAACTTAAAAACTGCTTTAGTTGCATACAACGATCATCAAATAGAAGTTTTATTAAGAAAAACAAAATTCGAATTAGAAAAAGCAGAATCTAGAAAACATATTTTAGAAGGATTAAACATTGCTTTAGATAATATTGATAACGTAATTGAATTAATTAAAAAATCAAACGATAATCAATCAGCAATTAATTCATTATGTGAAAAATATAAATTATCTATAGAACAATCTAAATCAATTTTAGAAATGAAACTAAATAGATTAACAGGATTAGAAAGAAACAACCTTCTTGAAGAAATTAACAAACTTCAAGAACAAATTACTGATCATAATCTAGTTATAAATTCTAAAGAAGAACAAATTAATAGAATTATTGAAATGTTCAATGAAATAAAAACTAATTTTGGTGATGAAAGAAGAACAGAAATTTCTGAAGTATCACTTTCATCAATCGATGATGAAGATTTAATCCCTGAAGAAGAAGTTGTAATCACAATGTCTAAAAAAGGATACATTAAGAGATTACCTGTTGATGAATATAGAGTTCAAAACAGAGGTGGTACTGGTTCAAGAGGTGCTTCAACAACAGATGGTGATTATATAAATGAAATTATCATTACATCAACTCATGCTGATCTACTTTTCTTCACTTCTGAAGGTAAAGTATTCAGAATTAGAGCTCACCAAATTCCTCAATTAGGAAAAACAGCAAAAGGATTACCAATTATTAATCTAATTCAAATAAATAAAGATGAAGAAGTAAGATCAATCATCTCAATGGAAGATTATGGAGATATGGATCTTGTATTCATTACTAGAAATGGATTAGTTAAGAAAACTGATGCTCACTTATTCGAAAGAATTAATAGAAACGGTAAGATTGCTATCTCTCTAAGAGAAGGAGATGAGTTAATTGGTGTAACTCCAGTACCTACTGAAGGTGAAACTGAAATTATTCTAGGTAACTCTAATGGTAAAGCAATTAGATTCCATGCATCTGACGTTAGATCTATGGGAAGAACTGCTTCAGGAGTTAAAGGTATAACAGTTGATGATGGAAGAGTTGTAGATTACGCTTCTTCAGCAAAAGGAAACCTAATTTTATCTATATCAGTAAATGGATTCGGTAAACTAACTGAATTAAATGAATATAGAGTTACAAACAGAGGTGGAAAAGGAGTTATTACAATTAACACAGATAAAGCTGGAGAGTTAATTGGATTAACAGCTGTTAAAGGTGATGAAGATTTAATGATTATCACAAATAAAGGAACAGTTATTAGAACTGAACTATCTCAAATATCAACATTCTCTAGAAACTCTAAAGGAGTTACTATAGTTAAGTTAAGAGAAGGAGAATCAATTGCTTCATTCTCTATTGTTAGATCAGAAGAAGAGATTGAAAAAGAAATTATCGAGAAAACTAAAGAAGTTACTCTTGATATAAGTGATGTTCAAATTGAAAAAGACCAAACTGATGAAATAAAACAACTTACTAAAGAAGCTAACCTTAATATGGAGGAAGACGATGATTAATATTAAAGAATTAAAATTAAATAAAGATAAATATTTAGTTGGATTCAAAAATAAAGGTCTAGAGTTAACAGAATCAGTTGAAGAAGTTATTAAACTTCATGATGAATACTCTGTATTACTAAATGAAGAGCAAGAAGTTAGAATGAATTTAAATCAAACTTCTGATTTAATCAAAAACGATCCTCAAAATACTTCTGTTAAAGAGAAAGCTAAAGAACTTTCTAATAAAGCAAAAGAAATTAAAGAAAAATTAACTGAACTTGATAATAAAATTCAAGAGAAGGCTTCATACTTCCCTAACATTACAAATGAAGATGTACCGGTAGGTGAAAATGAAGATAATAATGTAATTATTTCAGAACATTTAAATGAATTAAAAGAAAACAAACATACAAAACCTCATTGAGAAATTATTGAGGATAATAATTATGTTTTAAATAATGAATCATCATTAATTTCTGGAGCTAGACAAGTAATTTACAACAATAAAGCTGCATTAGTTATTAAAGCATTAGAAAGATTAATGTTAGATAACGCAATGGAGCAAGGATTCAAAATAATTGAACCTCCTGTAATTGTAAATAAAGAAGCTTTATATAACACAGCTCAACTTCCTAAGTTTGAAGAAGATTTATATAAACTAACTAATGATCAATACCTAATTTCTACAGCAGAAATACCATTAACTAATTTAGTTGCAAATAAATTATTAAATGAAAATGAATTACCAATGAATTTTGTTGCTGCTACAAACTGTTTCAGAAAAGAATCAGGATCAGCAGGAAAAGATACTAGAGGAATCATTAGATTACATCAATTTAGAAAAGTTGAATTAGTAACTATTGGTAAACCAGAAAATGAAAAGGAAGATTTTAATAAAATACTTAATACAGCTATCAATGTATTAGAAAAACTAAAACTTCCATATAGACTTTTACAACTATGTACAGGAGATACTTCTTTTGGTTCTAAAAATACAATCGATATTGAAGTATGAATGCCTGGTGTAGATACATATAGAGAGATCTCTTCTGTTTCTATGATGGGTGACTTCCAAGCAAGAAGAATGAAAGCTAGATACAAGAAAGAATCAGGTGAAAAACAACTTGTTAACACTTACAACGGTTCAGGATTAGCTATCGGTAGAACGTTTGCTGCAATAGTTGAGAACTATATACAAGAGAATGGAAAAGTTAAAGTGCCAGAAGCACTAAAACAATACTTACCATTTGATGAATTTTAAAAAGTGCTAGTAAGCACTTTTTCTTTAAGAAAAATTGTACGTATAATGTTATAATAAATATGTCACAACAGTGCCTTTGTAACCTGGTCAGGACGGAAACGTAGCAGCCACATCAGAGTAGTACTGTGTGTGGCACTTTTTTTATCTATTTTTAATAATAGTGAAAAGAGCCCACAAACTAAAATGTATAATTGAATCAACAAGGAGATAATTTAATATAATGGAAAACAACAAGCAATCTTTATACACTAAATATAGACCACAAACATTCGATCAAGTAATAGGACAATCAGTTGCAAAGGAGATTTTAGTTAACTCAATAGAGAAAAACAAAATCAATCACGCTTATCTATTTTATGGGATTAGAGGAACAGGTAAAACTACTCTAGCAAGAATATTTGCTAAAGCAATTAACTGTGAACATAAAGTAAACAACAACCCATGTAATGAATGTCATGTATGTAAATCAATAAACAATGGATCTTCGTTTGATGTTATCGAAATAGATGCAGCATCAAACAATGGTGTAGATGAAATAAGAACAATAAAGGAAAACACTACATTCCTAACAACAACAACTAACTACAAAGTATATATCATTGATGAAGTTCATATGTTATCTAAAGCAGCATTCAATGCTTTATTAAAAACATTAGAGGAACCACCAAGAAACACTATATTCTTATTAGCTACTACAGAGCTACATAAGATTCCTCAAACAGTTTTATCAAGAACAGTAGTAATAAACCTAGAAGTTATGTCTGATAACGACATAAAAGAAGGTTTAGAGGTTATTTTAAAGGGTGAGAACGTTAATTATGAACCTGATGCCCTAGATTACATAGTAATGACGTCAGGAGGGTCTCTAAGGGATGCTATATCTGATTTAGAGACTACTTTACTATACAATAATGAATTATCAACTAATAATGTATTATCGGCCTTAGGATTGATTAATAAGGACGATATAAGGGATATGATTATCAATGATGTGGAAAAGTTAATCAATTCTATAGATCAAACAGATAAAGACCCTAGGAAGCTATCTTTAATAATTCTTGAAGTAATTATGCATTTAATCAGAAATGGGGAAACAAAATACGTTAATGTGCTAAATGAGGTTATTAATGCAGTTAATACTATTAAAGACCCACTTCTATTAAAAATATCATTAAAATCTATATTTTATAGTGTAAATGTTTCACGTGAAACATTAGTAGAGAGTAGTGTTGTTTCACGTGAAACATTGCCAAATACACCTGTCTTACAAGAGGTAAATGTGGAAAGTGTGGAAAAAGATACTCAAAACCAAGAAATAAACACAATTAATGAAACAAATAAAGAAAATGAGATTGTGGAAAAACAAGAGGAAAACTCAACAATTAGTGTGGATAATAAAATTGAAAACCCACCTAAAATAGATAAAAATGAGCTAAATATAGTCACAGACTACGTAAATGTTAATAACTATATGTATATAATCAAGAATAACAACCCTGAAATAACAAATAAGGTTGTAAATAGATGAAAATACAAGGATTCATACGTTTCTAGACTAGAATATAAGAATATAATGGCTGCATTAATGTCTACAGAGCCCCTAGCAACCACTGAGAAGTGTATTATTGTTGGATTTAGGGATGAAACATTAATCAATGAATATAAGCGTTTATCACTGTCTCAAGAGTATTTTGACTTTATTAAGGAGTTAATAGGTGAATATATGTTTATATTACCTGTAAATGAGCAAACATGATCTAAATTAAGGTCTTCTAGAGATACATTTACATTAAATGAGAATGATACTGATATTAATCTAAAACCAGAGGATTTTATGCATTCTAAGACACAAGAAACAATAATTAAAGCCACATCATTGTTCGGAGAAGGTAATATAGACCATGAATAAGAATTTAGATGAAATAACTGAACTTTTACGTGAATTACCTGGTATTTCAACTAAATTAGCTGAAAGATTAACTATTCAGATAGTCGAAAACCCAGAAAATGCAGAAAAACTGTTGAAAATACATGAAATTTCAAAAGAAATTGTTAAAGATAACCTAACAGGCCTTATAATTAATAAGAATACAATCCCAAACGAAAATAAAGATAAAGATGTATTATTGATCATTGAATCAAATAGAGATGTTAATAATATACTTAAGAAGACTAATACTAACAAATCTTTATTTATCCTAGATATGAATAAAAGAGACTTCAGTTCAACTGAGAAAGTATTAGACAGATTATTCAAAGTAGTTAGGGAGTATGAAACAAAAGAAATACTATTCCTATTAACTCCATCAATTGAATCAGAATTGATAATGAGAGTTATAAAGGAAGAGATATCAAAAACAGACTTAAATCCAAAACTAACAAGGTTATCTATGGGAATACCTTTTGGTGGATCAATAGAGTTTAGTGATGAAAGAACAATTAGAGAGGCAATAGAAAAACGTGAAAAAGCATAAACTATTTATTACATTCGAAGGTGGAGAGGGAACAGGTAAATCAACAACTGCTCAACATCTTGCAGAAAAACTTAAAGAAAACGGACATAAACCATATATTACTAGAGAACCTGGTGGACAAGGTTTATCTATAAGTGAAGATATCAGAAACATAATCATGGATAATGAAGATATCAGTCCTATAACTGAATTATTACTGTTTAATGCATCACGTAGAGAACATGTCGACAAAATAATAAACCCTAAGTTAGAAGAGGGTTATATTGTTATATCAGATAGATTCATTGATTCTACATTGATATATCAAGGTGTAGCTAAGAATGTTGATCCAGAATCAATAAAGATAATTAACAAGATAGCTATACAAGAAACAGAACCTAATATTGTATTTGTGTTTGATCTTGATCCTGCAATCGGTAGAGAAAGAATCGAAGCTAACAATAGAGAAACAAATAGGTTTGATAAAGAAGGTATTGAATTCCATAACAAAATAAGAGAAGCTTATTTAGATTTATGTAAAACAAACCCTAACAAATATATTGTGTTAGATGCCTCAAAACCAACAGAAGAGTTAGTGGAAATAATTTATAATAAGATAAAGGAATATGAAAGTTAATCTAGTTAGAAATTTAGAATCACAAAGAAATAAAGAGCAAGAAGATTCATTTAATGAAACAATGAACACTGCTCTTTATTTTGATATTAATAAGACTATATACAAAGTAGATGGTTGAAAGTTATCTAATGTAAAGAAACTAGTTAACAGTATAAATAAAACTGAAGGAAACTTAGATATAGAGTTTACAAAATGAAACGAAGTAATAGAATACATTTATAAAAACTCTGAAGTTAACTTAGTTGAATTAGATTGTAACGATGAAACAATCACAAATTCTTTAAGAAATCGTGATTTTAATTCCATACATGAACATTTAAAAACAATATCTGAAGATAAAAATAAGAAGATGGAATTCTTACTATCATTAGTTTCAGAATTAAAGAACGAACCAAAAGCAACATCAATATTAAATAAATTTATTAATAAAAACATATCTACAATAGATGTTGCAATAGATGTTTTGTTACCGTTGTTGTTTGATAGGAGAAATAATGAATAAGTTATATGTAATTCCAACTCCTATAGGTAACTTAAATGATTTTACACTTAGATCAATAGAATGTTTAAAGAGTGTTAAGTACTTACTATGTGAAGATACTAAAGTTACAGGTAAATTAAAACAACATTTACAACTAGATGTTAAAATGATCTCATTACATAAGTTTAATGAGTCTTCAAGGATAGAAGAAGTAAAGAATTTACTTGAAGAATCAGATGTAGCTTTAGTTTCTGATGCAGGAACACCAACCATATCTGATCCAGGACAACTATTAATTAGTGAACTTAAAAAAGAAGGTGTAGATGTTGTTCCATTACCAGGAGCAAACGCAATCACTACTGCACTTTCAGGTTCAGGTCTTGAATTCTCTTCATTTACATTCGTTGGTTTCTTAGAAAAAGAGAAAAACAACATTATTAAAAAGGTAAACAAACATATTAACAGTGATGTTATAGTTGCATATGAATCACCAAACAGAATTAACAAAACTTTATCTATATTAATGGAAGAGTTTGGTGATATTAATGTTGTTGTAGCTAGAGAACTAACAAAAATCTATGAAGAAATAATAAATGACAGAATTAGCAACATCATAGATAGAGAATTCAAAGGTGAAATAGTATTATTAATACCAACTAATGAATTAACTCAAGAAGATGATCTTACAAAACATGTAGATGACCTAGAAAGATTAGGTTTATCTAACAAATCAATTATTGAATACTTAGTTTCTAACACTAAATTCAAAAAGAATGATATATATAACTATTTAAAAAACAATAAGAAAGTATAATATAAATATGACAAAGAAATTTTACGTAACCACACCTATATATTATCCTAATGATAAATTACATATCGGACATGCATACACTACAACCCTTGCAGACTATATTAATAGATATAAAAAGATGCAAGGTTATGAAACAATGTTTTTAACAGGTTCAGACGAACATGGACAAAAGATTGGTGACAAAGCTAGTGAAGCAGGAATGGAACCATTACCATTTGTAACTAATATAATCGAAGGATTTAAAAATTTATGATCAGAACTTGAAATAGATTATGATATTTTTATTAGAACAACAGATGAAAGACATAAAAACTATGTAAGAGAATCATTTACGGAATTATTTGAGAAAGAATTTATTTATAAATCAACTTATACTGGTTTATATTGTAAATCAGATGAAGCTTACTTTACAGAAACACAAGCAAAGGATAATATTTGTCCTGAGTGTGGTAAAGAGTTAACAACATTATCTGAAGAATCATACTTTTTAAAGATAAAAGAATTTAAAGATTGAATAAAAGATAGATTATTAAATTCTGATATCATAAAACCAAAACATAGAGCAACAGAATTAATAAATAACTTTGTTAATGAGCTTCAAGATCTTTCAGTAACAAGAACTTCATTCGATTGAGGTATAAAAATTAACGAAGATGAGAAACATGTTATTTATGTATGACTAGATGCATTACAAAACTATATTTCTGCATTAACTTTTGAAGAAAGTAAGTTCACAGTTGATGAAGTTTGAAAAGAAGACAGTGAAGTTGAACTACTTCAACTAGTTGGAAAAGAAATAACTAGATTCCACTGTATCTATTGACCAATAATTCTTAAAATGAAGAACATGAGAGAACCTAAAGTTCTTGCTCATGGTTGATTAGTAACTGATGATGGAGATAAGATGTCAAAATCAAAAGGAAACGTAGTTGACCCAATTAAATTAATAGAGTTATATGGATCAGATGCAGTTAAATTCTATTTAACAAACAATATAGTTACTGGAGAGGATGGTAAATTCTCTCAAACTCTATTGGAAGAAATGATTAATGGATTATTAGTTAACAAATATTCAAACTTAGTTGCTAGAACTGATGCTATGGTTAAAAAATACTTTGACGGAATAGTTCCATCAGCAAAAGCAGATTTAGAATCAACAAAAGAATTAAAAGAAAAACTTTCTACATTGAAAAATGAATACATTATTGCAATGGATGAATATAAATTCTCAGACTCTACAAAAAAATTAATTAAATATGTAGAAGAGATAAACGGTTACATAGATATAACAGCACCATGAAAAGCTGAAGGTGAAGAATTAGAGAATATATTAAATACTCTTGTTAATGAGATCTATAATATAACAACACTTTTATCACCATTACTAACTACAACATATAAAAAGGTATATAATTGACTTGATTATAAAGAGAAACCAACAATAAGTGGACTAGATAAAGATTTTGCTAATGTTAAGTTAAATGATATCGAACACTTATTTACTAGAATAGATAATAAAGGAGAGAACAATGAATAACGACCCATTCAAAAAAATGGATTTGGATTTTGATCCTACAGTTGAATCAAAAATCCAACCAACACCAAACGAAATTAAATCTAATCAATCATTAGATAACGAAATTAAAAACACACCTAAAGAAATGGATGAAACTCTTGAGTTTATAGTTCAAGAAGAAACAGCTGAAACTAAAAAACCAGAAAGTCAAAACAAAGATGACAACAAATCTGAAAAGAAGAGAGCTAATAAATTTAGACTTAACGCATTCTTCTGAATTGGTATTGTAGTATTATCGATTTTATTTGGTGCTACATCAATTTGAAACTTCATCCAACATGTTATTGACTTTGCTGATACAGTTACAGTTGATAAAAACAGTGGAGAAAATGTTCCAGTTGGATTAGCAATATGAGAATGCCTAAAAATGTTAGGATCTTCATTAGAAGCATTCCTATTCGTATTCTTCATTTCATTATCACTTAAGAAGTTCTCAGAAAACTGAAAACCTTGAAAAGAATATTGAGTAAAAACAGAACCATTAAGAACACAAGATAAAATAGCTCATGCATTATTTGAAAATTCAAAACTAAGAAAAGCAGTTAACGAATCTTCAATCAATTATCTAGAAAT
>CAYUKZ010000005.1:0-3495 GCA_964445515.1 uncultured Mycoplasma sp.
AAAAAACAACTCAATTGAGTTGTTTACCTTTTATAAATGGTGGGACTGAGTGGACTCGAACCACCGACCTCACCGTTATCAGCGGTGTGCTCTAACCAGCTGAGCTACAGTCCCATAGAATAGAGATAGATTTCCCTACCTCTATAAGTATATCAAAAATTGAATGAATTTTTAACGTTTTGAGAATTGAGGAGCTCTTCTGGCTTTCTTCAATCCATATTTCTTTCTTTCTTTGATTCTGGCATCTCTAGTTACTAATCCAGCTGCTTTTAAAGCAGGCTTGTAATCTGCAGATGCTACGATTAAGGCTCTAACAATACCATGTCTTAAAGCTCCGGCTTGACCTGTGAACCCTCCACCTTTGATGTTTGCTACAACATCGAATTGACCTTCTGTTTTAGTGATAACAAATCCTTGAGTTGCGTCTTGTATTAAAGTCGCGTATGGGAAGTAATCATTAATATCTTTACCATTTATTGTCATAGTCCCAGTTCCTGGTTTAATTGTAACTCTAGCAACTGATGACTTTCTTCTTCCTAGTCCTTGATACATAATACTCCTTATCTTTTAACTTTAACGTCTTTGAATTCGTATAGTTCTGGTCCTTGAGCTTCGTGTTTGTGCTCTGGTCCTGCATATACGAATAGTTTTTTAATTTGTTTTCTACCCAATTTGTTATGAGGAATCATTCCTCAGATTGATCTTTTCACTAATTCTTCTGGATATTTCTCCATCATTACTGATGCTGATCTTTTTCTCATTCCACCAATGTATCCAGAATGATTATAGTACATCTTTCCGTTATTTTGGTGTAATTTGTTTCCTGTTAATTTAACTTTATCAGCGTTAATGATAACTACGAAATCTCCGTTGTCTTCATGAGGTGTATAAGTTGGTTTATGTTTACCTGTAATTAAGTTTGCTACTTCAGTTGACATTCTTCCTAGAATTAAATCTTGTGCGTCTACAAGATGTCATTTTCTAGTAATGTCTTTTCCATTAGCCATTCTTGTTTGTCTCATAATTTTTTCCCTTTTTTATTTTTGTTTATTATTTAAATTGTTATTTATATAATTTTAAGTACTTAATTGCACGTTTGGTAACTAAGGTGTGCATTCCTTTGTGGGATATATAAATTTTACCATATTTTTATTATATAATCACCCAGAATATTATATGTATAACTATAGTGTGACAGGAAAGGTTAAAAATGGACAAATATATAAAACATTTAGAGAAAAATAACTATTCGAAGAACACTATAAATACTTATAGATCAATTCTTCTTAGTTATATAGATGTATTTCATGATATAAGATTGATAAAAAGTAAGTTAAAGGAGATAGAGAATAAACCAAATACAGTTTCAACACATTATTCTATCTTACATGCATTTATGAAGTTTAATAATGACAGGAGAATTAGAAGTTTAGAGGAATTTAAGCTTCCTCATAAGCCAAATATCTTTAGAGCAGTGTTTACTAAAGATTTTCTTTACAAAAAAACCGAAAATCTTCAAGATAGACGTTGCGCTATTATTAGATTCATGTTTGAAACAGGAATTAGAGCAGCAGAACTAGGTTCTATAATAGGAATTACAGAATCAACTATTACTGTTAAGGGAAAAGGAAATAAAATTAGAGAAATATTTCATAATATTGAAACCACTTCTCAAATTGTTAGTTTCAAAATATCAACTAAGACTTTAAGACTATGAGTTAAAGATGTTTTAGGGGAAGAATTTACTCCTCACTCTATTAGAAGATCGCATGCAACCCATTTACTTTTAAACGGAGCAAACCCAAAGATGGTTATGCTTCAACTTGGGCATTCAAAAATTGAAACAACTTACAGATATTTAAATGCTTCCAAAGAACTTAATCAATCTATATATAATGAACACTTTTAAATTAAAAATATCAGCCTATGGCTGATATTTTACATAAACTCATCAAATGTTGATATTACTTTATCTAAATTTGTTTTCTTTAGAGCTGAGTACATTAGTGGTTTTGTAGAAAGCTCACTTTCTATATTCCTAATGAACTTTGTTTTTTCAGATTGGTTAACTTTATCTAGTTTTGTACCTATTATTGTGAAAGGGATTTCATTATGATTAAAATACATGATCATTTCTTTATCATCTTGAGTTAATCCTCTTCTGCAATCTAATAATAATATAGCTTTATATATATTTTCTCTTTGTGAAAGATAAGTATCTATCATTTCGGCAAATATAATCTTTTGTTGTTTCGATACTTTGGCATATCCGTAACCAGGAATATCAACTATTCTAAATTTATCATCAACATCAAAGAATGAAATGGCTCTTGTCTTACCAGGTTTAGAAGAAGTATGTGCTAATCCTTTATGATTTGTTATTGTATTAATGAATGTTGACTTACCAACGTTAGATTTTCCTACAATAACAAACTCAACCTTATCATCTTGAGGCATTAAATTAATATCATGAGTTGTAAATAAATATTTTACGTTTTTTAGCATGTCTTCTCCTTTAATCTAAAATAAGTTTTCCGAATTTATTGTTTTGGAAATCTCTAATTATGTTTTTATAAACTTCTGTTGGTTGTTTTTTGCTATCAACAACTAATTTGTTTAAGTATTCTTCTTCGTTATCTATTTCTAATGCACCGATTTCTTTTAATCTTGTAATTAACCCAATAGCAACTTCTTCCAATGGAAGAATATCAAGTTTAATTGATCCAATAGCACAAAGATTTATCCCTTGTTTCTCATCAATGAACTTTGGTTGCAATACACCAGGTGTATCTAGTACTCAATATCTCTTTTCAAATTGATATCAACTATTATTCTTTGTTACCCCTGGTCTATTTTCTGCTTTAGCACGTCTTCCATCTGTCAATATATTTAATAATGTTGACTTACCTACATTTGGTGAACCTAGTATTACTAATTTAGGTAGTAAAGCTTTAAACTTTTGTTTTTTTAATATATCTATTATCTTTCTTCTAACTTCTTTTTTATTATTTAATGAAATTGAGAATGCATCTAAATATAATTCCTTATATTTAGATACTCAAGCTTCTAATTCTTTTTGTTCTACTAAATCGGCTTTAGTTAATAAGATAATGACTTTCTTATCTTTAATAATTTCCTTGAATGAATCAATAAAAGTTGACTCGGGTGCTCTTGAGTCTAATAATAGAAAGTATAAATCGGCTTTGATATCTTTAAACTCTCTTAAAGTCTTAGACATGTGTCCTGGAAATCATTGTATTTGTTTTGACATAGTAATTTAATTATATAATAAACATTACTATTTGATTTTAAATAAAGAAAAAGCATGAATCAATTCATGCTTTCATTATGTTCTTATAATTTTTTTAATAATAGATCAATACTTGTTTCAACAGTATTAATTTCTCTCATTATATCATCTGTATTAACTTTTTTAGCTGGAGCTGGTTTTTTAGCTACTTCTTCTTTTTTTACAGGAGCTGGTTTTTTAGCTGG
>CAYUKZ010000005.1:3595-7083 GCA_964445515.1 uncultured Mycoplasma sp.
GCTGGTTTTTTAGCTGGAGCTGGTTTTTTAGCTGGTGCTGCTTTTTTAGCTGGAGCTGGTTTTTTAGCAGCAGTTTTTAAAGTAGTATCTACTTTACCTGTAACTTTAATTGCTGTTCCTCTTCCATCTTTATCAACGAATTGAATGTTTGATAGAGGGAATTTGTTGTTAATATTTGAAACTGTAACGAATGTAAATCCATCTTTGAATTCAACTTTAGCTACTTTACCTTCGATAACTTTATCGTTTTGTTTTGCTTTAACGATTTCTTTACCTGCTAGTTTTTTAGCGAATGCTGACTTTTGATCTATAGTAAACGTTACCTTTCCTTCTGCAGTTCTAATAGTTGAAACTGCTTTTGGGTTAGGTTTTTTGGCAGCAGTTGTTGATTTAGCTGCTGGTTTTTTAGCTGCAGGTTTCTTTGCAGCAGTTTTTTTAGCAGCTGGTTTTTTAGCTGCAGTTTTTTTAACTTTAACTTCTGTTTCAGATGTTGATTCTAATCCTAATAGTAAATCAATTTGCGCTTCCAATGTAACAAGATCGTTCTCAAGTGCTGTTTCAGCTGCTTTAATTTTCTTAGCTTCTTCAGACATTGCGCTTTCTTGTTGTTTTCTTGCAACTGCAAGTGCTTTAATTACTAAATCTAGTTTAGATTCAATTTCTTCTAATTTAGCCAAATCAAAATTAGCACCCTCAATTAAATTGATAGCTCTTTCAACAACTTGATCGGCTGTTTTTTTAACTCCTTTAAATGCATTCATGAACTTCTTATCAACATCTATTTCAGTGTTTTTAGCGTCTGCATGAATTTCTTCTACTTTATTTTCTATATCAGCAATCTTCACTTTTAAAAGTTCCAATAGCTTGTCTTTTTTTATTTCATTAATACTCATAGTTAAATTATATATCTTTTTTTCAAAAAAAAATCAAATTTTTTTTATGTTTTCATTTTGGTTTAGGAAAAGATTAGTATTTGGATATAGAAAAACCCATTAAATTAATGGGTTTTATTGAATTTTACTCTTCATTTTTATCTTCAGAAAAAATTTTATTTTTTAGCTCTTCAACTAAATTATTTTCAATAATATACTTTGCAGAGTCAACTTTTCCTTGTCCAAGTCTAACTTCTCCGTAAGAATATCATGCTCCGGCTTTGTTAATTACATTCTTATTAACACCTAGTTCTAGTAATTCTTCTATTTGATTTATTCCATTATCATAATAGAATATTGTTTCAATCTCTTTATAAGGTGGAGCCATCTTATTTTTAACAACTTTGACTTTTATTCTTTGACCAATGAAAGAATCTTTCTCTTTTATTCTTTCTCTAATCCTAATATCAAGTCTAAGTGAAGCTGCAAACTTAAGACCTCTTCCTCCTGGTGTTACTTCTGGGTTTCCAAAGATAACTCCAACCTTTTCTCTTATTTGATTAATAAATATAACAACTGTATTTGTTTTATTTATTGTTCCTGCAAGTTTACGCATTGATTTTGACATCAATCTTGCTTGAGCACCAATTGTTTGATCCTCCATTTGTCCTTCAAGTTCAGCTAAAGGAGTTAATGCAGCAACTGAATCAACTACAATTATTGAGAACTCTCCTGTTGATGTTAAATGGTCAACTAATTGTAGTGCTTGCTCTCCTGAATCAGGTTGTGATATTAATATCTTATCAAGATCAACACCCATTCTTTGTGCATGTTTAATATCTATTGCATGCTCAGCATCTATGAAGGCAGCATACCCACCTTGTTTTTGTGCTTCTGCTATTGCTAGTAATGCCATTGTTGTTTTACCTGATGATTCAGGTCCATAAACTTCTATTATCCTTCCTTTAGGATAACCACCTATCCCAATGGCATCATCTAATAGTAAAGAACCAGTAGGTATTACTTCAACATCTTTATCAATGTTTCCTTTTGCCATTGATATTACAGCACCCTTACCGTATTCTTTTTCTACATCTTTTAAAATTCTATCGAAATCTTTTTGTTTCATTTTTGTTTCCTATTCATGTGGCTTTCGCCTACATTTAATAATTCACTAAAAATTATTGTTTATTCTTATTTTAAATAAAAATCTTTCACTACTATTATATAACTGTGAAAGATTTGTTTTTGATAATTTTATTCTTTTATTAATTTGAATCCTTTAACAAAATAGTTAACTCCTGATATTACAGAGAATGTTAATGCTATTAACATTGGAGTAATTAATAAAACCATTTCTATGCTTGTTCAATTAAATACATTGAAGAATGTTTCAGGTTGAATATGAACGAAATATAATAATGATAATCCTAACATTTGGAATACTGTTTTTAGTTTACCAAGTTTGTCAGCTGCTAATACTACATTATTTGATGCTAGCATCATTCTTAATCCATCTACAAGTATATCTCTACAAATAAATATTATTGTAAATATAATTGGTAGGAATCCTCTTGCTGAGAATAATATTAATGTTGAGTTTACTAATATTTTATCTGCTAATGGATCAAATAGTTTTCCGAATGTAGTTATTTGATTACATCTTCTAGCATATCATCCATCTAATCAATCTGTTATTGAAGCTATTATAAATAATAGTCCGGCAATAATATCAGTTATATAAATATTTCATCCTGTAACAGTTGTTACTTGAATTCCTATTGAAGGTAACATTAATAATATTACAACAACTGGTACTAATGCAATTCTTATTAGGACTAATACATTAGGAAAGTTTATTTTCATTTGTGATCTTTCCCTTTTTTAATTAAATCTTTATTTTCTTTCTTAGAAGAGATTGAATTAAATTTAGCTTCAACTAATCCTAGAGCAAAGTTTGCTTCTTTAGTTCAATTTGATGGTTTAACTTTTAATAGTTCATCTATTATAGGTTTGATTTCTATTTTAAAGTCATCAGACATATATATTTGATGTAATGATTTTGAAGTAGAAATTGATTTAATCTTTTCTGAAGCTTCTTTATTAATATCACCTAATGATTTAATACCTACAGAAGGTTTGAATTCTTCAACTTCTTTCTTTAATGTTTCTATTGTTTCATTCAAGTATGAGAATAGCATTATTCTATCATCAGTAATACTATTTCTAAGTTTCTTTCTCTTATCATTCTCAATAAGTTTTTCCATTGCATCTTTTCTTGATCCAATCACGGCAACTATAATTAGAGCAATAATAATTCCGAAGAATATTATTAGGAATATTCATGCTCCCGCATTACTTTTACTTGCTGATTTTAATGTGTCTATATTTTCAAAAAATGTGTTCATAATTTTTCCTTACTCTTTAATTATAAAACAAAAACAATGACTTAGTCATTGTTTTTTGTGTGAATATATACTATGATCATTTAAAGAATATTACAGCAATAACTAAGAAGAATGCTGTTTCAATTCATGGAACTACATAGTTGTATGCATCTGGTTTTGCAAACATATCTTGAACTGTAGCTGCTAATTGATCTGGTAATATCATTGG
>CAYUKZ010000005.1:7183-26763 GCA_964445515.1 uncultured Mycoplasma sp.
TAACTGCTGATGGTAGTACTCCTCCTGAGAATGAGTATGCCATTACATTGTTAGTGTAGTAGTTCGGAATTAAGTAGTAAAGACTCTTGAATCATGAGTTGTCTGATGATATTAAGAATCCTGGCATTACAACTCCACCAAATAGAATCATTGCTAGTAAGTAACCGAATGACATTAGGTAGAATGATAATGATGATTTAGCAAATGCTACGAATATGAATGATAATGAAACTGCAATTACAATTGTCATCATCCCTGCATATAACATTTGGAATCATTGAACTCTTGTTCAATCGATATCAAATGGTAGAATTCTTAACACATCAGTTACTCCACCTTGATCAGCTGGAAGTAAATTACCGAAGTCAGTTGCTAAGAAACTAATTGCATCTACACTTGTGAATACTCATGAGAAGAATAGAACTCAAAGAACTGCAATCATTGAAACAAAGATTGAGAATAAAATCTTTGTTGCAAGGAATGAGAACTTACTTAACTTCGTTAATGAAATTGATTTCATGAATGAAGTTCTCTTGATCTCTTCTAATGAACCACCGAAGTATAGTAGAACTGCTCCAACTATACCAATAGTAATTGATGATGGAACTATTCACCCTGAAGGTAATAGATATCCAAGACCTACTAATAGAACTAGAGGAATAACTAATATTGATATTGAAGCTGGTGATTTAAATAAAGTCTTAACTTCTTGTATTAATAGACCTAACATTAATTACCACCTCCACTATAAATGTCTCTCATCTTATCTTTAGATTGTTTTAATGTTCAACCTTTTGTATCAACAATTTCTGTTAATCTACCATATTTCATAACTACTATTCTATCAGTTAATGAATGTACTTCGTGGTAGTTGTGAGAAATCATAATTAATGTTGCGCCTGTTCTATCTAAGTACTCTTTAATAAAGGCATCGATCTTAACTATTGAGTCAACATCAAGTCCAGTTGAGATCTCATCAAGAATTAGAAGCTTAGGAGATTTCATGATTGCTAATAAAACATTTAATCTTTGTCTTTCTCCACCTGATAATCTATATGCTTTTGATTTTAAAAGTTTTTCAAGTTTGAATACTTTAACGGCTTCAACTATTTCTTCTTTAGTCATATAGAATTTATTTGTTCTAGCAAAGAATAGAATAACATCTAATACTGACATTTCCACTGGGAATGATGCATATTGGAATTGAACTCCAGAGTTATCTTTTACTTCTCTTGCATTCTCAGCAAATGAATAAGCTATCTCTGGTTTTTCACTATAGTATTCTTTACCTTTAAGTTCTTTACCATTCTTGATAAATGAATCAGAGAATCTATAGTTTTTATCTTCTTTTCATTTAGCCTCTTGTTCATTTATCTTTTCTAACTCTATTTGATATTCGTTGTTAGCTTTTTCTCTAGAAACTTCAAGTTCTTTTCTTAAAGTTTCTTCTTTCTTAGTTATTTTTGCTTTTGCCTTTTCAGCTTTTGAATCTGCATCAGCAATTATCTTTTCGATATTAACTTCAATTTCTTTTTTGAAATCAGCAAGAGTTTTTTGTGATTTAGATTTCTCAAACTTCTCTTTAGCTAATTTGTTTTTTTCTAAATTAAGTTCTTTAGCTTCATTATATGCAAGCTCTCTATCTAATCTATATTTATTAATGTCTTTTCTAATTTCAACATTTAGATCTTCTTCAAGTTTAGCAAGTTTTCTTCTGAAATCAGCTTTAGCTAAGTTTCTTAAGTTCTTATATCTTTTACTTGCTTTATCTTTTGTTTTAACTTGTGCTAGTATTTCAACAATTGTAGACTTACCAGAACCGTTAGGACCAGTAATAGCAATTCTTGAACCTTCCTCTATATCTAGAGAAACATTTCTAACTGCTCCAACTGTTTTACCATAAGTTTTTGAGATACCTCTAAACTCAATTGCATTACCTTCATCCATTAATGTGTTATCAAAATCAACAGCAAATGGATTCTTAGGAACAAAGTAACTTCTTTCTAATTGTTTTAAATATTTATTAGATTCTTTTTCTTGTTCTTCAGCTTCCTTCTTTGTTAACTTAGGTTCTCTAGAAGTAATATCTAAGAATTTCTTAGGAGTTAATTCGCTAGCAGGGAAATCTTCAACGATTTTACCTGCTTCAAGTACAACTACTCTATCAGTTAACTCTCTTATCTCTTCATCAGAGTGAGAAACTAATAATAAAGCTGTATCAGGATACTTTAATAAGTATTGATCGATATAAGCTTTAATAACTTCTGAAGATTCAACATCAAGTCCAGTTGAAATTTCATCAAGAATTAATAATTTAGGTCTTTTAATAAGAGCTAATAAGATATTAATTCTTTGTTGTTGTCCACCTGATAATCTATCGATAGATTGGTTAAGGTATTTATCAATACCAAACATTGAGATCATATCTGATAATTCAGATTTAGACATTCTAATTGTTTTCTCAACTGAAACGTTGAAGAAGTGGATAACATCTTTAACTATGAATCCTTCTGGATAGTTTAATGTTTGGAATTGAATTCCCATTAATTCCAATGACTCAACTCTATTACTTGCATATCCATACTTAATTGATCCTTCTGACATTTTAAGTTGTTGTGAAATAATATTGATTAATGTTGATTTACCAGAACCATTCTTACCGATTAGAGATAGTTTTTCACCTTTTTTAATATCAAAAGTAACTCCTCTAAGAACTTTCTTATGTAATCCGAAAACTCTTTTTACATTTTTTAGTCTTAAAGCATATTCTTTATCTTGTTTATATACAGTCTTAGTTCTTAGAAGTCTAAGTTTTTCTCTTTCTTTATTTGAAAGTTTCTTTCCTTCTTTTTCGGCCTCTTTTAATTTCTCTGCTTTGATTTTTTCTTTATCAACAGATGATTTTTTAGGGGCACTTTCTGCAACAACCTTCTTTGTAGTTGTTGTTTCTTTTCCTTTAACTATATTTTTGTTTTCTTTAATTTCTTTTGCCATAATTTCATTCCATTTATTACTTAAGATGTTAAAAGTATATATACTATAATTTTACATTATATTTTAACTTCTTAAGTAAATGTTTATTAATCTTGTTTATACCTCTCTAGCATTGAAGCTATAAATAGTAAACCAAATGATCATAATAGTGGTGCAAATATGTAATATGCTCCTCTTTTTGATTCTACAATATCGAATATGTTTATTGTGTTTCATTGACTGTAAACTCTTTGTCCTAAATCATTAATATGATATGCTCCACCTGATAGTGAGTTTCAAACTATCTGATTCAATCCATAGTGTGGGAAGAATTGTCCAACTATTCACATTGGTGAACCTCATTGTAACTCTGTAATAAGCATAACCCCATCAAAATAGTTTGTTCCTTTAGGGATTACATCAACTATCCCATCACTATTTATATATAATGTTCCGGATATCATTCCTGAGAAGAATATTCCTGCTAATATATATACTAATGTGTATATAAAGAAGTTTTTTTGAGTTGATACTAATTGTTCTACTACGAATGATAGTGAGAAACAAACTAGAGTTTGCATAATCGCATAATAAATAATAACTCCTCATCATATTTGACCATAATCAATAGTTCAACCAAATTTTCCTTCTGGTGATGCAAATGATATTTTATCAACAGTGAATCCTACTTTATCTAAGAATATTAGTGTAGTCATACATATTATTGTAGTTACAATTATTGATGTGAACATTGCTCAGAATGTTGAGAAGTATAATGTACTTGTTTCATTAGATGTCATTGTTACATTCTTAATTATTGTTGAGTTTCTTAATGTAAAGAACAGTGTACCGTATGTTGATAACCCAGCGAATGTTAGTGTTAGGAATAATATTCAAGATATACCTACATAAGGTGGCATAAACCCTAATACTCCAAATGTTATCAACATTGGTATGAACAAGTTACCTAAGTAAAATGATGATCCTGTGAAATGAGCTTTCATTAATAGTTTATATGTGTGAGAAGACGAGCTAAAAAAAGTCAATGAGTTAGTGATTCATGATTCCTCATCAACACTCTTTACTGACTTTTTGTTGTTTACTTCATTTATTCTTTCTTTAATAGATGTTTCCATAAAATAACCTATACTATAATTTTACTCCTTATTCCAATATTTGCCATATTTATTCTTAATATTAATATGGAAATTTGACCATTTTTTGGTAAAATATATAAGATATGGCAAGAAAAGATCAAATTACAGGAAAGGGCCCAATGTCTGGAAATAACAGATCAAAAGCTCTAAACGCAACAAAGAGAAAATGAAATGTTAACCTTCAATCAGTAACAATTATGGTTGATGGAAAACCTAAAAAAGTAAGATTGGCCGCTTCTACAATAAGAACAATGAAGAAAAAAGGAATATTATAAGACTAAGAAGCTAATATAAAAGAGATACATTAAATATGTATCTCTTTTTTTATATCAATTCTTTAGCGATTTCAGATGCTGTAGATAAAGTTATGTAAACTATTATGGTTGCATATGGTTGCAGAAGAACTAATCATCATTTTCAACCCTCATTAGCTATAGGATTTATAGCAAATCAGTTTCAGAAGTGTAATTGTTCAATATATCCACTAAATTGACTAGTAATATCTGTACCATTATATAATACTTTAGTTAATTCTGTCGTTTGTGATCATGTTGCATTTAAACCTATTGCTGAAGAGGCAAATTCCCCTATTCCATAGTATGGGAATAACAATGATGGAAGGAACATTCATTGTGGGAATATCCCCTTACCAGGTTTAATGGTATTTTGGTCTCATCATTGTGTTTGACAAGTAGTTAGGAAGTCTTGATTAAGAATTATGATGTCTCCATTAGAACTAATTTCATAATCAACACCTTTTTCTCCTAGAACTGCTATTCCTTGATTAATATTTCCACCAAATCCTGGAGGAATATAGAAATATTCATTAATAACTCCACCAAATATTATAGAAAGGATAACAATTGATATTACAAACATATAATATGTCTTAGGACTACTCACTCAAATCTGTATAGCTTGATAAACTACGAATGAAATCATTATATATAGTTGAATTGCATAGATAATTAATATTCAAGTCATATTATGAAGAGGATTTATTATATTATTTCCTCCTCCATTGATTTGTGAAGCTTTATCACTTCAAATCTTAACAAAGAATCCAAGTTTAGCAAAGATAATTACTATTGGTCAAAAGGCTAATGAAAGTAAATTACCTATAATGAAGACAGTTAGAATCTGACCTAGATAGAAAGTAAGTCTCCGTTGCCCAGTTCCCTTCATATTTTGCATAATTGTTGAATTGGTGATGTTATAACCCGTTCACCCCAGTATTATTAGACAAGGTAAGATCAAATATGCTATGAATAATAGACTTACTCCTCAAGAATAAGGAACAAAGACTACTATACATGTTAATACCATTACAAAAAAGATTAATGACATTATATAAAATGACTTTTTAGAAGCAATTGATTTAATATTGAAAATAAGTACATCTATCATCCCTCTGATGATACTTTTACCTTTCTTTTTTATGTATTCTGTATCAATTTTTGCCTTAATAGTGCTCATATTCCAATTATAACAACCTATTACCAAAAAGGGCAAAAGAAAAGAACAATATTGTATTGTTCTAATCTCTTCTTATTTTCCTGATTAGTAAAGCAAATGCTGAATAAAGTATTACTATTAGATATGGATCTAATTCCACTAGTAATCACATGATTCCATTACCTTTACCTGGGTCAATTAATATTCAACTATATCAACTCATATCTCCTGATAATTGTGTTAATGATTGAGAAATATCTACTACACTTCCATCAATGAATACTGGTGTATTTAACATCTCTGTTCAACAAGCATTATATCCAATAGTCTTGGCAGCAAATTCTCCTGCTCCATAGTATGGGAAGAATAATGATGGTCAGAACATTCATTGCGGGAATGCTCCTCCATAAGCTTCTATTTCACTTGATGCTCATCAATCGCTAGTATCCATTAAATAATCATAGAAATCTTGAGTAACAACTAATCCGCTATCATTTCATCAATAATCTTTACCTTTGACTCCTAAGATATCAAATGCCTTAATTACACTTCCTCCAAATCCTGGTGGGACTGTGAAATAGGCATTAATGACCCCCCAAAAATGATGGTAAGTATTAATAGTACTACTACTGTTAAATAGTAAGTGGTGATATTACTTATTAATACTTGTAATAATATATATGTTGCAAATGTAACTAGTAAGTACATTTGAGTAGTATATATAATGTATAATCAACTAAAGTTTGATAATGGATGAATACTAATGTAATCATTGTGGAACTTATCTCCTCAGAAGGGAATAAAGAACCCAAGGTTACCTAATAAAGATATTAAAGGTCAGAAAAATACTGTAATTATATTACCTACAATTACTATTGTAAGGAATTGACCCAAATAGAATGAGTAACTCTTTGTACCTGTACTTTTTATATTATTAATAAGGACGGATGAGGTAACATTATATGATGTTCAACCTAGTACTATTAAACAAGGTAAAACTAAATATACTAAATATAAAAGTCCAACTGCATCTGCATAAGGAACAAAGATAGAAGTACATATAATAACCATTCCTATCATCAATAATGTCATTAGATAGATTGATTTCTTCCTGGAAAGAGCTTTAAGATTGAAAATAAGAATATCCACAGATCTTCTTAACATATTCTTACTCTTCAGTTCAAATTCTTCGTTGCTTGTTTTGACTCTAATATTCATAACAATTAAATTATACTTTAATCAAAGAAAAAACACACAAATGTGTGTTTATTTTTTCTTTTCAATCAATTTGTTTATGTACAAATATAATTCTTCATTACCTATAGAATTTTCTTTTAGTTTATCTAATGTGATTTCTGTGTTTAAGTATACTGATTCGAAAGATTCAGATATTACACTTAAATTTCCTAGTAGAAATTCTACTGTAGAAGGATCATCAAGCAACTCTTGTAACCTAGATACACTTTCATGTATCTTGCATTCAGTAGCTTCTATTCTTTTTGAAGCTTTCTCAGCATCTCCTAAGTCTAGCAAGAGCTCTTGAGTGTGTTTTGATTCAACTTGATTGTCTATTCTGTTTATTAATCTTATAATTTCCATATACACTCCTTAAAATAGATCTTTAATTTTTAAAGCTATTTTCTTTTCTCCTGTTTTATCTAAATCTTCAGCTATGTTAGCTATTTTTTCTATCTTTTCACCAAGTTTAAGTTTCTCTTCTCATTTAATTAACTTTTCTTCTGTCTTTTTTAAAGAATCAGATATTGCTGCTCTTGTTTTACCTTGAACTTCAGCTATTTCAGCTAAAGATAAATCTTCAAGGTAATACATTTTGAATATATCTATTTGAATATCTGTAAGCATTCCTTTGTAAGCATCAAATAGAATTGCTAATCTTTGAATTTTATCTATCTTACTCATTATTCTGCAAACTCAATTGCATCTGCTAACTTAACAGAAACAATATTTGTTATACCTTTAACTTGCATAGTAACACCATATAGTACATCGGCTTGTTCCATTGTACCTGGTCTATGAGATGTAATAACAATTTGAGTTGTTTCATTTAACTTCTTAGCGAATCTTGCGAATCTATCAACGTTAGCCTCATCTAAGGCCGCCTCAACTTCATCAAGCATTAGGATAGGAAGTTTTCTAACTTCATTAATAGCGAATATTAATGATAATGAGATTAGAGATTTCTCTCCACCAGAATATAGTGAAATAGATTTAACTGTTTTACCTGGTAATTGAGCTTCAATAACTACACCAGTCTCAAGAATGTTATCAGGTTCAGTAAAGTACATTGTTGCTTTACCTCCTCTGAATAATGTTGAGAATACTGATTGGAATCTTTCGTTAACTTTATCAAATGTTTCTTTGAATTGAGTAACCATTTGGTTATCCATTGTTTCAATAGTTGATAATAGTTTATCTCTTGATTCTTTTAAGTCAGTTACATTGACTTTAAGGTCTTCGTATGTTTCGAATAACTCTTCGTATGAATCTATTGCATCGAAATCAACAAATCCTAGCTTAGAAATTTCTTGTCTTAGCTTAGCTCTCATTTGCATTGCTCTTTCTTCAGCAATTCTAAGCTCAGGAATTTGTTTTGCTTGAAGATTTTCAAAAGTCATCTTGTAATCTTTATTAAGAATCTCTAAGTCTTTAGTAATTGATGATACAACTGAGTTTAAAGCAATTGTAGAATCAGTATTAATTGAAATAGCTTCTTCTCATGTTCTTCTTAACTCATGTTCTTCATCTTGTTTACTCATTACATCCTTTTGAACATTTTGTTTTTCTAATTGAATTGATTTAATTCTATTATTAATTTGTTCAATAGATAGATCAGATGAAATATATTCTTCTGAATCTTTGAATGAGTTCATATCGAACTCTTTACCTGTAGTGATTTTGTATTGATCTAACATTTTTTGTAAGTTAGACTCTAGGTAAGCTGCTCTATCTTGTGATCTAACTAATTCAGTTTGAGCAAATGATAGTGAATCTCTTATAGATTGGATTTCTTCTTGTTTGTTATAAAGTTTTTCTTTAACAACATCATGTTGTTTTCTTAATTCAGCTAATACTTTCTTAAGTTCAGCAACTTTTCCACCTTTAACATTTGATCCACCTCTAACTGTGAACCCCGTAAATATTTGATCTCCCTCTAAAGTTACAATCTCATATTTATATCCTAACATTTTGGCTGCTTTAAGTCCTGATTCGATATCAGCAAACACTAATAGGTGTCCACCAATTGATTTAACAACGTTTTTGAACTTAGCTTCTGTTTTTAATATAGTTGCTATAGTTCCTTCATAACCTTCTAACCCTTTAATTGCATTTTCATATTCTGGTGAAATGTTTCTAGGTTTAACTTTCTTAGCAGGTATTATTGTTGCAGTACCTGCTTTGTTAGCTTTAAGAAATGATATTGCTTCTTTAACTGTTTCTTCATCAGAAACAACAATATTGTTTAATTTATTACCAACAGAGTTCATAACTGCTGTTTCGTATTTCTTATCAAAGTTAACAAGGTCATTAACTGTTCCATATACTTCATCAAATATATCTTTATTATCTAAGATTGCTTGTGTTCCTCTAGAAACGGCTCCTGATCTTGATTTATTTGACTTAGTTACTTCATAGTCAGCCTTATTAATGTTTTGATATAACTTATCTCTTGAAGATACTAGATCAAATTCTTCTGTTCTTAGTTCTTTTAATCTAACATTTAACTCTTCTTGTTTTTGTTGGCTGTCATTTTCAATATCTTTGATATCTTTAAGTCCTTTAACTGCTTTATTAATTGCTAGTTCAAGTCCTTTTTCATCTTCTTCAGTAACAATTGTTTGTTGGTTTAACTCATTTTGTTTAGTTTGTAATGAATATAGTTCATTATCTAACTCCATCATTCTTTCTTGAAGTTCTCTAATCTTAGATTCGATTTGTTTTAACTTCTCTTCTGAAAGTTCTTTCTTTGAAGCTGAGTTTTCAATATCAATTTGATACTTTTCTCTTAACTCAACGTTTCTAGTTAAATCTTTCTTAATGATTGGTAGCTCAATAACTGCCAACTCTTCTTTTATACCAAGATATTTCTCAGCAATTTCTTTCTTTCTCTTTAAAGGTCCAACTTGTTTCTCAAGTTCTTTTAATTTAACTGAGAATATATCTAATGATTGAGTTACTTTCTCTAATTTTCTAACTGCTTCATCTTTTTGTGATTGATATCTTGAAACACCAGCAGCTTCGTTTAGTAATTCTCTTAACTCATGTGGTTTAGATTCAGTAACCTTAGTAACAGAACCTTGAGAAATGATTGATAGATCAGTATTTCCAAGTCCAGTTCCTAAGAATAGGTCTTTAACATCTCTTCTTCTAACTAAAGTCTTGTTAATGAAGTAATCATTTTGTTTATCTTGTCTGTATGATCTTCTTGTAATTGCAACTTCATTAAAATCAATATCTAATATTCTTTCTTCATTATTGAAGATTAGTGTTACTTCAGCAAAGTCTGCTGGTTTCTCAGTTGCAGAACCTGAGAAGATCATATCTGTTGATGATTCGGCTCTTAGGTTCTTTCTTGAAGCTTCACCTAAAACTCATTTAAAGGCATCATTAATATTTGACTTACCTGATCCATTAGGACCAACAACAACTGTTAATCCATCTGTAAATTCTATTGTAGTAGGGTGTGCAAAAGACTTAAACCCTCTAACTTCCATTCTTTTTAAAAACATATTTATGCCATCCTCTCTAGCGCTTCTTTAGCCGCTTCTTTTTCTGCTTCTTTTTTAGAGTAACCTTTACCCTCACCAATTATTGTTCCATCAAATAATGCTCTTGATGTAAATAATTTGTCTTCTTCATTAAATTTTTTATCTGTGTCATATTTAACAGATGATCTTGATTCTGTTTGCATTAATTCTTGCAATTTTGTTTTAGGATCTTTAACATCATCTAAAGTAATATTAGTCATCTTTGAAGTTATATGTTTATGAAGGAATTTTTTAGTTTCTTCTAAACCAGCATCAAGATATATTACTCCGATTAATGATTCAATAACATCTTCATACATTGAATCTGATAATCCTGTCATTGAAGCTCCAACTCCAACTCTCATTAATTTCTCTATTTGTAATTCTTTACCAAGTTTTGATAAGTATTCAGTATTAACAAAGTAGTGTTTCATTAATGTCATTTCCCCTTGATTATATTTAGGGAAATTTTTATATAAGAATTCAGCTACTAAGTATCCTAATACTGAATCTCCTAAAAATTCAACTCTTTCATTTGATTCATCATCTTCAGGAGTTTCATTTGTGTATGATGAGTGCATAAATGCTAACTCGTATTGTGTTAAATCATTAAATTTAACATCCTGTTGTTCTAAGAAATTTCTTATGTCTTCCATTTTTATATAGCCTCCTTAATTAATTTGATTAAATCTTTTTCAATTAATTCTTTGGCTGTGTTTAAACCTTCTTTAAACTCTTCAGCTTCTGAACTCCCATGAGATTTAATTAAAATATTGTTAAGACCTAACACAATTGCTCCACCTTGTAATCCTGTAGCAAATGATTTTAGATCTTTTCTAAATTTTTTAGTGAAAACTCCGAATCCTATCTTGTCTAGTAAAGAATCATTGATTGAGTTTTTAATAATTGATTTCACACCCATTAACATTCCTTCAAATGATTTAATAGCTATGTTTCCTGAATAAGCTTCAGAAACAATAACATCAATTTCATCAGATGTTATTATCTCAGTTGCTTCAACATTACCTTTGAAGTTAATAGTTTCATTATTCTTCATTAACTCAAAAGCTTCTTGTTGTAATTGTGTTCCTTTTTTATCTTCAGTACCAATGTTTAATTGTCAAACTCTTGGTTCTTTAGAAATGCCCATTACCTTAGCAAAAACAGTTCCCATAATTGCATATTGTTCTAGTGTTTTTGCATCAGCATCGATATTTGCTCCAATATCAAGGGCTACCATTTGTTTCCCTTTAATATTTTCGAATATTGGAGCAAAAGCAGGTTTAGTTCCTTCAATTGAATTGAACATTAAGAAACCTGCTGTTACTAATGGACCTGAAGCAGCAGCTGATACTACACCATCTGCTTTACCTTCAAGAACGTATTCTATTGCTTTGACTAAAGTTGAATCCTTTTTTCTTCTAACTTGTAATGGACCATCTGTCATTTCTATAACTTGAGTACATTTAACAACTTCAAAGTTCTTAGGAAGATTCTTTGTATCGATTTCTTCATAAGAGAATCCAATTATTTTTCAATCTTTATTAGAAAGTGAAAAATCCACAGCTGCTTTAATTGCCTCTGTAGATCCTTTGTCTCCTGATGATAAATCAAAAGCAATAGTTTTCATTTATTATTCTTCTCCGTAGATTAGTAAGTGATAAACAGCTTGACCACCGTAGATAATTTCTACTTCGTCAGCTCCTTTACCTTCTGCAAATGCAGTTAATGCATTTAGTTGTTCTGAAGTTACATCATCATTATGAATTAATGTAACAACTTCTGAACCATCTTCGATAATCTTTTCGATTAATTTCTCTGCTGATTCTTCTAGTGTGTCTGTTGAAGAAAGGATTTCTTTACCTTTTAAAGATATGAATTGCCCTTCCTTAACTGTAACACCATTCATTTCAGTATCTCTAACAGCAATTGTAATTTGCCCTTCTGATACTGATTGAATAGCTCCAGTAACGGCTTCTTCGTATTCATGGAAGTCTGCCATTTCTTTGTGAATGTTATTTAAAGCCACAAGACCTTGTTGTAGTGTTTTTGTAGGCACTACAAATATGTTTTTATCTTCAACCATTGTCTTAGCTGTTTCAGCTGTTAAGATAATGTTTGAGTTGTTTGGAAGTAATACAATATTTTTGTAGTTTAACTCTCCAATTAATTTAATGAACTCTTCAACTGATGGGTTCATTGATTGTCCACCTGAAACGATTTTGTTTACTCCATACTCTTTGTATAGATCATCTAAACCTTTTCCATTTGAAACTGCAATAATAGCTAATTCTTTTGAATTTAATTTCTTACTTGCTGAAAATTCTCCACCTTCAACAAAATGCCCAGCATCTTCTGCTTGAGTAGCCATATTTTCTGATTTAACTTTTGAAAATTCTCCATACTCTTGAGCTGCATTAAATACAGTTCCTGGTTTTTTAACGTGAACGTGAACTTTAAGAATGTCATCTTCTTTAATCATTACTAATGAATCACCTTGTAGGTCTTCTAGTAAGATTTTTTTGAATGCTTCTTCATCGAATGATTCAGGTTCTCTTAAAGTCATGATGAATTCTGTACAGTAACCAATGTTTTTGTTGGCATCTGCTTTATGGAATTCAGTGTTTGATTTTTCTTCTTTAGAAATATCGGCTAACTTTAATGTTTCACCTTTCATAGCATTAACAACTGCTTCAATCATTAATGTTAATCCATATGCTCCTGAATCAACTACTCCAGCTTCTTTAAGAACTGGTAATTGTTCAGGTGTATATTCAGTAGCTTCTTTAGCTATTTCTAATGCTCCTTCAAAAGCATCAAGAATGTTACTTGATTCTCTATCTCATTTTTCGTCAAGAGCTCTAACAACTGAAAGAATTGTTCCTTCAACAGGGTTACCTACTGATTTGTAAGCAAATTCTTTTGTAGATCTTAGAATTGTTCTTGCTGATTCATTATCATGTTTTAATGAACCTACTTTTTTGATTCCTTCTGCAAATCCTTTAATGATTTGTGAAGTAATAACTCCTGAATTTCCTCTAGCACCTAATAAAGCACCTCTAGCAAAATCATTCATTACTTCAAAATCAGTGATTGATGCATCTGAAATGTTTTCTCAAGCCGAAATTAAAGTAGCTAACATGTTTGAACCTGTATCTCCATCTGGAACAGGGAACACATTTAGATCGTTAATTTCTTCTTCGTGTTTTTGTATTTTAGCAACTAATGATTCAATAATTGACAATACAAATTCTCTTTGTTGATTTGGCATAATAGCCTCCTTTGTGTATTTAAATTTCTATTAAATTATACTATATATAAAAGGGGTAAATAGGGTAATTAAATAAAAATAGACCATTTAAATGGTCTATTTCCTATGTTTAGTAAGGTCTTCTACCTCTATAAACAATTCTACCTTTAGTTAGGTCATATGGTGAGATTTCTACTGTAACCCCATCACCTAATACTAACTTAATATAGTTCTTTCTTACCTTACCAGATACATGACAGTGAAGTATATGCCCGTTTTCAAGCTCTACTTTAAAGTCTCCACCTGGAATTACTTGTACGATCTTTCCATACATAAATATATTTTCTGACATATCTTCCTCCTATTCCTTTGTAAGTATTTCTCCACCATTTTTAGTTATTAAAATAGTGTGTTCATCATGAGTTGTTAACCCACCATGTTTAGTTCTAACTGTTCATTTATCTAATGGGTCAGTGAATAACTCATCTTTACCATCTATGAACATTGGTTCTATACAAATAGTCATTCCTTCTTGTAATTTCATTCCACCTTTGAACCCATAATTAGGAACATAAGGCTCTTCATGCATATTTTCACCAATACCATGACCAACATAATCTCTTGCTGCTGTAAATCCATTATTTATAGCGAATGATTCTATATGTTCACCTAACTCACCTAGAGTTACTCCAGGTTTAGCAAACTTAATTGCTGAAGCTAATGCTTCTTTAGTTACATTAAGTAACTTCATTGTTTCAGCTGGAACTTCTCCTACCGCCATTGTGAAGGCAGCATCTCCGTTTCAACCATCTTTTATTACTCCAACATCAACTGAAATAATATCTCCTGCTTTTAATTCATAGTTAGTAGGAATTCCATGCACCATTGCTTCATTAACTGATGCACATATAGATGCTGGGAACCCACTAAAACCTTTGAAGGTTGGAATCCCACCTTCAGAAATAATAATTTCTTCAGTTTTCTTATCAAGCTCTAATAATGTAACACCTGGTTTGATCATTTCTTTTAGTTCTCTATGAACTTTAGCTACAATCCTACCAGCTTCTCTCATTTTAGATATTTGCTCTTGATTTTTAATTAAAGGCATAACTATTTATTTTCCCCTTCAGAGAACGAAAGTGAAATTTCTGTAGTTACTTCAGAAGTTCTTTCTCCATCAATTAAAATTAATGTACCTGCATCAGCATAATGCTTAATTAGAGGCATTGTTACTTCTTTATATGTATCAAGTCTTACTTGTACGTTTTCTGCTTTATCATCTTCTCTTTGGTAAATGTCTCCACCACAAGTATCACATACTCCTTCAACCTTTGTAGGCATTGTAATCTTGTTGTATGACTTACCACATTGTTTACACATGATTCTTGAAGATAATCTTCTTAATAATTCAGCTTCATTTACTTCGAAGTATAAAGGTTTTGCTTTTGGTAAACCTTTTTCTTCTAAATATTGTTCTAATAATTCAGCTTGTTGAATATTTCTTGGGTATCCATCAAGAATTACTTTGTCATTTACTAAATCCATTTCTTCTAAAGCTACTTTTGCAACTTCTCAAGTTGTAGCATCATCAACTAGGTTTCCACCTTCGATGATTCCTTTAACTTTTTGTCCTAATTCTGTTCCTTCAGAAATAATTCTTCTAAATATATCACCAGTTGATATATGTTTGTACCCATGGTTGTTAACCATTCTATCTGCTATAGTACCTTTACCTGATCCAGGTGCTCCTAAAAATATAATTAACATGTTTTCCTCCTAATCGAATAGTATTGTTGAACTATTCCCTTTATTTTTTGTTTCTTTTTGATATTGTTTTGTTTTTTGTTTAACAGTTGTTTGTGATGCAATAACCCTTGCATTAATTTGTTCTCATGTATCAATAGCAACTGATACTAGAATGATCATTGAAGTTCCACCAACTGCAATTTGTTTAGGAATTCCTATGAATGTAAGTAGATAAGGCATTATCGCTAACATCATTAACTCAAATGAACCTATTATTGAAAGTCTAGTTACTGTTCTTGAGATGTATTTCTCTGTATCTTCACCAGGTGTTACCCCAATAATGAATGTAGATGACTTTTGGAAGTTCTCTGCCATATCAATTGAATTAATATTGATGTGTGCATAGAACATTCCGAATAAGAATAGTAATATAGCATATATTGTTACACCTATTGGAGATGTTAGAGATATATTTTCTATAACTCAAACCGCTCCTCTTGTATCTCCAAAGAACTGAGCGATAGTTCCTGGTAGTGACATAATCGCTGAAGCGAATATAACTGGTATAACTCCTGCTGGATTAACTTTAATAGGTAAATATGTTTGCTCATCATTAATTAAGTTAAGTCCTTGACCTGTTTGTTGAATAGGTAATCTTCTTTCTGATGTTTCAAAGAATGCTATTAATCAAATTAAACCTAATGTGAATAGGATATAGAATATAAAGTTAACTGCACCTATTAAAATTTGTTCAGAAGTAATTGAAGCACCAATGAAGAATGATAATTCATTACTTAATAGTGAAGGAATTCTTGCAACAATACCTACAACAATAATGATTGATGTACCATTACCAACTCCTGACATTGTAATTTGGTCAGCTATTCATAATGATATTAATGAACCAGAAACCATTATTGTTGAAAGTATTAATATTCCTGATAAATTGTTATATGCCCCTAATGAAACATATCCTGTTGATTCTAACGCAAGCACAACTGCTAATGATTGCATAAAGGCAATAAAGATTGTAACTATACGTGTGATCTTTTCTAATTTAATTCTACCTTTTTCACCTTGTTTGTTTAATCTAGTTAAGGCAGGTATAACATCTGTTGATAATAATTGAATAATAATTGAAGATGTTATATATGGAGAAACTCCAAGAGCAAATATTGAGAAGTTTGTTAGACCTCCACCCCCTAGGGTGTTCATAATTCCTATGAATGAACCTGAATCGAATTCCTTACCAGTAATATTAGTACCTGGAATTGGAGTCATGATCCCTCATCTGAATAAGAAAATGAAAGCTAAGGTAATTAATAACCTTTTAGCTATTTTTCAATCTGTAAATATTGCTCTAAATGTCTTCATAGTTAATTAAATTATACTATATTAAAAAAATAAGAACATTATAAATGTTCTTATTTCATATTCTCAAAGTATTTTTCTAATTCTTTGTGTATTTGTTTTGATTGCTCCATTGAGTCAGATGATATATCGAAATATATTCTTAATATAGGTTCAGTACCCGATGGTCTAACTGTAACTCTATACTTATTATCTAATACTAATTGAACAAAGTTGTCTTTAGGAAGGTTTTTGTATCCTTCTCCAAAGTCAATTACTTCTGTAATTTCAAATTTAGATATCATATCTCCTGATTTAAACTTTCTTGACTTCTCAACAATGGCATTCATTTGATCCATTGCGTTAATTCCATCAAATCTAATTTGTTTTTGTGGTGAATATCAATATCCAATGATTTGATAAATTGAATCTAATACATCAACTAATGTTTTACCTTGTTTTTTGTAGTAGTCTACTATTTCAATAACTTGAACTAGTGCTTGGAATGAATCTTTATCTCTTGTGAATGATCTTACAGTAGAACCGTATGACTCTTCTCAAGTAAACAGACATTCATTACCTTGCATTTCATGTTTGAATGATTCATTAATCAATCATTTGAATCCTGTTAATGAATCATAGACATGAATTCCATAAAGTGAAGCTATTGATTCAGCTGCTTTTGAAGTTACAACTGATTTAACTATGAAATCACTTGGATGAATATAGTTAATTTCTTTTAATCTCTTTAATTTGTAGTTAATTTGAATTAAAGGTAGTTGATTTCCATCAATGTGAACTCATTCTCCTTTATGAAATACTTCAATTCCAAATCTATCTGCATCTGGGTCAGTAGCAAACAGAACATCAGCATCAACTTTACTTCCAAGTTCTCTTGCCATGATAAATGAATCTGGATTTTGAGGATTTGGAGATGGAGTATTTGTAAATTCTGGATCTGGATCCATTTGTTCTTTAACTAAATCGAATTTTACATTCATTCTCTTCATTAAGCTTGTTGCAATTTTACCAGCTGTACCATGTTGAGCTGTAAATACAACCTTAAGATCTTTTTCTTCTTTGATATCATCAAAAGGAATCAAGTTTAATATTGTATCCATGTATTGATTTACTATTGATGAAGATAATTCACTTACTTTGTCTTTAGATTTCTTAATCTTAAAGATATTTTCTATATCTTTTGAGTGTTCTATTATCTTATCTGTGTCACTAGGTAACATTTGTGTACCAGTATGATCATAAACTTTAAGTCCTGAGTATTCAGGTGGATTATGAGAAGCTGTAATATTAATTCCACCTACATAATTACCCTTTGAGATTGCAAATGATAATAATGGTGTAGGTTGTAATTCATTATTTTCAAAAAAGAATACTGGAATACCTAATGCAGATATTACTTCAGCTGCTGTTTCTGAAAATAGAATGTTATTTCTTCTATTATCATGAGCAATTATTATTCCTTGCTCTTTTGCAACGTCTCCATACTTAGTAATTAGAGTTCTAGCATATGCATATGCATACTTTGCTATTAAATATTCATTTAATAATCCAGATCCATAACCTATTACACCTCTAATACCTGCTGTACCGAATGAAAGTTCATTAGAAAATGCAAGAATCTTTTCTTCATCAGAATAATTGCTTATTTGTTCAACAACATTCTTAGGTGCATTTTCTATTCAGTATTTATAGTTATTCTTTCATTCCATTTGTACCTCTTATTTTCAATATTCGATTACAAAAATTCAAAAACTTTTATAATGGAGGAGCGAATCGGATTCGAACCGACGATCGGAGAGTTGCAGTCACCTGCCTTACCACTTGGCTACCGCTCCAAATATTGCTTTATATAATTATAAAGCAAAAACACCCATTGGGTGTTTTCTTTATACTAATTTTTTATAGTAAATTAGTATTAGTTTGGATTACCAACAAGAATTTCTCCTTGTCCATCTATTTGAATTGATTCCAATTCATCAGATGTTATAATCCCAGATTCATATTGATTAAGTGTCTTTCCATTTATAGAAACGCTACCTTCGATAACGGTAAGTAATAAGAAGTTCTTTTCGTTTTTGTCTAAAGTGATTTTTGTTTCACCTTTAACATTTCATTTCTCAAGAGAATATATATCATTATTGATTAATGATTCAATCTTAATAAATGGTTCATCTATTTTAATAGTTGAAGTTACTTTGTTTGTATCAACATCGTAATCAATTACTTCTAGAGATTTCTCTAAATGTAACTCCCTTTTATTTCCTTCATCATCAACTCTATCAAAATCATATATTCTATAAGTAATATCTGATGATTGTTGTAATTCATATACAACAGTATCTTTTAATATAGCATGAACTGTTCCTGCTTTAATATCAAATAGATCTCCTCTTTGAATATTTTGTAATTTTAATAGTTTTTCTCAATCTGAATTCTCTATAAGTTGTTTTGCTTCATCTTTTGAATTAACATTTAACCCAACTTGAATCTTTGTGTCTTCTTTAGAGTCTAAAATATATCAACATTCAGTTTTTCCGAATGGGTAATTCTCTAATTTCTTTGCATTTTCATCATCAGGGTGAACTTGGATTGATAAATTATCATTAGCATCCAATATTTTAACTAGTAATGGGAAATACTCTGTATGATAATTGTTGAATAGTGATTTATTTTCTTTATAAAACACATCAAGGCTTTGACCATTATCTAATAATGAAGAATTTCCTTCATATGCAGAAATGATTCAAGCTTCTCCAGTTTTATCTGAAGGAATATCATATCCGTAATCTCTTAGTTTACTTCCGCCTCATATTTTTTCTGAAAATACTGCTTTTACTTTGTACATTTTAAACCTTTCTTATA
>CAYUKZ010000006.1:0-3169 GCA_964445515.1 uncultured Mycoplasma sp.
AAGACTATTCGTCGTCTTCTACTTCTCCACCTCTTGCTTCAATAATTGGTGCAGCAATTGATTTAGGAGCAGCAGCATAGTGTGAGAATTGCATTGAATATACAGCTCTACCTTGTGACATTGATCTTAATTGTGTTGAATATCCGAACATTTCTGAAAGTGGAACATGTGATCTAATAACTTGAGCATTTCCTCTTTCTTCTTGTCCTTGGATCATACCTCTTCTAGATGAAACATCTCCCATGATATCTCCAAAGTATTCTGTAGGTGTAGTAACTTCAACTTCCATGATTGGTTCTAGTAAAACAGCACCTGCTTGGTCTTTAGCTTTTTTAATAGCTTTAGATGCAGCAATTTTATATGCCATTTCTGATGAATCGACATCATGGTATGAACCGTCGTATAATGTTGCTTTAACATCGATAACTGGGTATCCAGCTAGAATTCCTGATTCCATAGCATCTTCTAGACCAGCTTTAACTGATCCGATGTATTCTTTAGGAATCTTTCCTCCTACGATTTTATCTACAAATTCAAAACCTTGGTCAGGATTTGATTCGAAAATAATCTTAACGTGTCCATATTGTCCTTTACCACCTGATTGTTTAACATATTTAGATTCGATATCCGCTGTACCAGTGAATGTCTCTCTATATGAAACTTGTGGGTTACCAACGTTAGCTTCTACTTTGAATTCTCTCTTAAGTCTATCAACAATAACTTCTAAGTGAAGTTCTCCCATTCCTGAGATGATTGTTTGACCTGTTTCTTTATCCATATGAGTTCTGAAAGTTGGATCTTCTTCAGCTAATTTTGCTAATGATAATCCTAACTTATCTTGATCTGCTTTTGTTTTAGGTTCAACAGCTAATGATATAACTGGTTCTGGGAATTCCATTGATTCAAGAATAACTTTTGAATCTAATGCTGTTAATGTATCTCCAGTAGTTGTATCTTTAAGACCAACAGCAGCAGCGATTTCTCCAGCAACTACTCCAGGAATTTCTTCTCTGTTGTTAGCGTGCATTTGTAGAATACGCCCTACTCTTTCTTTTGAGTCTTTTGTTGTGTTCATAACATATGAACCAGCATCCAATGTACCAGAGTAAACTCTGAAGAATGTTAACTTACCAACGAATGGGTCAGTCATAACTTTGAATGCTAATGCTGAGAATGGTTCTGCATCATCAGCTTTTCTAGCAATTTCATTACCATCTAGGTCTACCCCTGTAATAGCAGGAATATCCACTGGTGATGGTAAGAATGAAACGATGTAATCTAGAAGGTGTTTAACTCCAACATTTTTATATGCTGTTCCACATAATACTGGGTGGAATTCTGAAGTTAATACAGCTTTTCTAATAGCTTCTATAATTTCTTCTTGTGTAGGTTCTTCACCTTCTAATACTTTCATCATGAAGTCTTCATCAAATTCAGCAACTGCTTCAATAAGTTCTTGTCTTCTTGTGTTAGCAGCATCTACTAAATCTGCAGGGATTTCAATTTCTTGATAATCCTCATTAGCTTCGTGATCGAATTTGAATGCTTTCATTTTGATAACATCAACGAATCCATCAAATTCTGATTCTTTTCCAATTGGAACATAGATAGGCGCAACTTTTGCTCCTAATCTGTCTCTAATTGTTTGAACTGAGTAATCTAAGTCAGCTCCTGTTTTATCCATTTTATTAACGAATACGATTCTAGGTACTTTATAAGTAGTAGCTTGTCTTCAAACTGTTTCAGTTTGAGGCTCAACTCCTGCTTGTCCATCAAGAACAGCAACAGCTCCATCTAATACTCTTAAAGATCTTTCAACTTCAACAGTGAAGTCCACGTGACCTGGTGTATCGATAATATTAATTCTGTGGTCATTTCATGTAGCAGTAGTAGCAGCAGAAGTAATTGTAATACCTCTCTCTTTCTCTTGCTCCATTCAGTCCATTTGAGATTCTCCTTCGTGAGTTTCTCCTATTTTGTGCACTCTACCTGTGTGATATAAAATTCTTTCTGTTGCAGTAGTTTTACCGGCATCGATGTGAGCCATGATCCCGATATTTCTGAACATATGAATTGGTTCTCTTCTATTTGACATAAAATTTTCTCCTTACTATCATCTAAAGTGAGCGAATGCTTTGTTAGCATCTGCTTGTTTATGAGTGTCTTCTTTTTTCTTGAATGATGCTCCCATTTCGTTTGATGCATCAATAATTTCTTTAGCTAGTCTTTCTTCCATTGTTCTTTCGTTTCTAAGTCTAGCATAGTTTGTTAATCATCTTAATCCTAAGATTTTTCTTCTTCTGTCTGAAACTTCGACAGGGATTTGGTAGTTTGATCCACCAATTCTTCTAACTTTAAGTTCAAGTGTTGGCATAATGTTATCTAACGCTTTGTTAAATACATCAATTGCTTTTTCGCCAGTTTCTTTCTCAACCATTTCAAAGGCTCCGTATAAGATTTTTTGAGCTGTTCCTTTTTTACCATCTAGCATGATGTTGTTAATTAATTTTGTAACCATTACCGAATTGTGAATTGGATCTGGTAATACGTTTCTTTTAGGTGCTTGTCCTTTTCTTGACATAATTTCTCCTTCTTTCCTTAATTAAGCCTATGCTTTAGGTTTCTTAGCTCCGTATTTAGATCTAGATTTGTTTCTTCCTTCAACACCAGATGTATCTAATGTTCCACGGATGATTCTATATCTAATACCTGGTAAATCTTTTACTTTACCACCTTTAATTAGAACAACTGAGTGTTCTTGTAGGTTATGTTTTTCCCCTGGGATGTAAGCATTAACTTCTTGACCGTTAGTTAGTCTAACCCTTGCATACTTTCTTAGAGCAGAGTTAGGTTTTTTAGGTGTCATTGTAGCAACCCTAGTTGCAACCCCTCTCATTTGAGGTGATGACACGTCTACAGTTTTGTTTTTTAATGTGTTTCTTCTTGTTTGTAGAGCAGGCATTTTAGGTTTTTTAACCTTAGTTTTTCTACCTTTTCTAACAAGTTGATTCATTGTAGGCATATTTCTTTTCTCCTTGTTTTTTCTTAAAGTGATTTGTTTCATTCTACCACACCCTTAGTGTGTAAAAATTGCTATTCCAAATCACTAAAAGAATACCATAAACTGTTTGAAAATAAAAAAAGAATCTACGATTCTTCTTTTACTTAA
>CAYUKZ010000006.1:3269-25322 GCA_964445515.1 uncultured Mycoplasma sp.
TCAACATTAGGTTTTGGGTTAAAACATCCTGAAGGAACATTAATCTTTTCAATTAATTCATATAATGAGTTAATTGAAACAGTTAATCTACCATATAGTTTCTTTCCTGGTTTAGAAAAGATTCTATCAACTAGTTCTTTTTGTAGCATTATTGACATAGACTCAAATCTTTCATCATACGCCACCTTAAACATGATCTTTGTAGATATATAATATGGTAAGTTAGAAACAAATTGTATTTTATCTTTACCTTTGATAATAGAATCTCATTCAACTTCAAGAATATCTTTATTTAATAAAGTGAATTTGTCACTATTAATTGATTCTTGAAGTATTTCTATCATATCTTCATCAATTTCTATAGCTATAACTTCTTTAGCTCTTTCAACTAATGGTTTTGTAATTGCTCCTTTACCAGGACCAACTTCAACAATGACTGATTCTTCTAATTCAGGTATTGAATTAACTATACTTCTTATTTTGTTTTGATCTGTAAGGAAGTTTTGTCCTAATATCTTTTTTGCTTCTATCATAATATATTAATTATACATTAATAAAAAATAATGACTTTCGTCATTATTTCTATTAACCTTTATTAGCTGAACCTGATACTGTCATGTTAATTCTTTTTCTGAATATTAGATAGAAGATTAATGTAGGTAGAACTGCTAGAGTTGAACCAGCAAGACGAACTTGCATTAATGTTCTTGTAACTCCTGTTTCTAAATCAGAAGTACCAATATCGAATAATCATAAAGGAATTGTTTTAACATCATTAGTAGCTAATAGTAATGAAGGTCACATGTATGAGTTTCATGATGCTATAGCTGTTAGTATTACTTGTGTTCAAATAATTGGTGCAATCATAGGGATAGCAATATAGAAGAAGAATCTTACTCCTGAAATACCATCTATATATGCTGCTTCTTTAACTGATTCATCTATTGATTCAAATCCATTTCTAAATAGATAAGCTGTGAATATTGAAGCAATGAATGGACCACCGATACAAATTAGTAAACCAATTATGTTATTTAGCCCAACAACATTAACTGAAGTTCAATATTGTCCAGACATTATAGCAACTTCAGGAATCATTAATGTTAACATGAAGAATGCTCATAATTGTTTTTTGAATCTAAATTCATATCTACCAAATGCATAACCTAGTAAGATACATACTGTAATCTTAAATAAGATTTGTATGATCATAACTGCTGTTGAGAATGCAAATGATTGTCAATAACCTTGTGCAAAGGCTTGATCATAGTTACCTCATTGTGCATCACCAGGAAGCAGGATAGGAGTATTACCTAGCGCTTGATCACCCATATGGTTGATTTCATTATATGTCATTAATGAACCTGAAATCATATAGTAGAATGGGAATATTACTAATGCTCCCATGAATAATAATACAAACATTTTTAGGAAGTTAGTCAATACCATTAATGGAATTGATTTAGTCTCAACTCTTCTAGCAACTTTCATAGAAGCTTTTTTGTTTCTTTTTCCGGCTGCTCTAATTTGAGACTTTAATTTTGCTTTTGCTAACATTATTTCTTACCTCCATATTGTTTTGTTTGTTCATCAATATGTTTGTTTATTTCTTTTAAAGTTTTAACTGTCTTCTCAGCATTATAACCTTGGATTTTTTCTTGTAAAAGTAATTGCTCTTGAATTTCTTTTTTAATTTGATTTTCTTTTTTGTTTGTAAAGAAACTTTGTATTCCGAACATTGTTTTTCTAATAACTCAGTTCATAAGTACAATAACAAATATTAATGAAATTGAAGCAGCCCCAGCTTTTCCATAATCTACATTTTGAACACATTGATATACATATGTCATCATTGTAGGGAAGTTATTTGTAGCAGCTTGAATACTGTTACCAAATAAAGCTAGTGGGAATACTTTCATAGATCCAATTAATCCAATTGTAATTAAATATCACATTGTGTTATTTAATGAAGGCAATGTTATATTAAAGAACATATCTTTTTTAGATGCACCATCTATTGCTGCTGCATCATATAATCTTTTATCAATAGATAACATTGCTGAAGTTAAAATTAAAACTTTGAATGCTAATGCATGTCATATTCCGAATAAAACTACTGGAATAAATGCTACTGGAGAATCTCCAAATGGAGTATTTAATCAAGGAACTTGAACTCCAAATATTCAATTTATAATCCCATATTCTTCTGAAGAGAATAATTGAGAGAAAACAATTGAGATTGCAACTGTTGAAGTTACATAAGGTATAAAGAATATTGTTTGTCAAAATTCTCTAAAACTTTTTCTAATAACATTTGATATAGCAAATGAAACTATTAGTGCAACAATTAATAATGCTGGCACTGATACTATTGCATATATAAATGAATTGAATATTGAAATATATCATTCACCATCTAATCAAACGTTAGCATATGTTGATCCATAGTTAATATTTGTATTATGCATTGAATCAATAATAACTTTGAATAGAGGTATGAATGTGAATAGTGAGAAGAATATTAAAGCAGGTATCATCAACATAAATGGAATTATGAATTTTGTATTTTGTTTAGTTGCTTTAATATTATCTGTAGAGCAATTGGCTATATCTTTTCTTAACGTTTTCTTAACATCAGCCGCCATTACACTCTCCCGATTGTTTCACCATGTTCGCCTTTAGCAAATTGGTAAACTTTATCTTTCTTAAATCCTATTTCGATATTATCTCCTCTATCTAGAGAAACATCTTCAGTAAAGAATTTAATAATTTCTTTACCAAATTTGGCTGTAACTAATTTCTCTCTACCGAAAGATTCAGTTATTAGTATTTCACCTTTTAATTTTATTGGGTGAACTTCTGTTGCCTTAACTTCTTTTAAGTTCTTAACATGTTCAGGTCTTATACCGAATGAATCAGCTTCACCTAATTTTAGTAATTTCTTACCAATTTCTGTTTTAGAGTTAATGAAGTTCATTTGTGGCATACCAAGGAATCCAGCAACAAACTTGTTTGCAGGATTATGGTACATATCCATAGGTTCAGCTACTTGTTGTATTAAACCTTCAGACATACAAACTATTTTATCTGAAATAGACATAGCTTCTTCTTGATCGTGAGTAACGAATACTGTAGTAATACCAAGTTCTTGTTGTAATTGTCTAATTCATTCTCTAGTTTGAACTCTCATTTTAGCATCAAGGTTTGATAGAGGTTCATCTAATAGAAGTACTTTAGGTTTTTTAACTAGAGTTCTAGATATAGCAACCCTTTGTTGTTGTCCACCTGATAAATTTGTAACTTTCTTTTCAAGTTGAGAAGTAATACCAACTCTTTCGGCTACTTCTCTAACTCTTTTATCAAGTTCATATTTTCAAGATACTTTTGTAGATTCTAATTTCTCTATCTTTTCTTTATCTTTTTCTGAGATTTCATTTAAAGAACTTACTTTATCTTCAATTTTTGCTTTAGCATCAGTTGCTTTTTGTAGGTTCTTCTCGTTATGTTTATTAATTAAAGCTTTTAGTTTAGAAATTTCTTTTTCTCTTCATTCCTTAACTTCTGAAATAATTCTTTTTCTTTCTTGTTTAGATGAATCTAATTCATTTTTGTAATCAGCTTTGATTGAATCAAGTTTTACTTGATAATCTTCATAGATCTTAGTGTTTAACTCTTCTAATTTAGTAACTAGAACTCTTAATTTATCTAATTCTGCCTCTTTATCTTTATCCGAAAGATCAGAACCCTTAATTCAAGTTCCTTCTTTCTTTAATTCTTTAATTTTAGATTCGTTCTTTGTTATTGATTTAAGAGCTTCTTCGGCTGCTGCCTTAACTCTTCCTTCTTTTCTAACTTTGACTTGCCCAGGAAGCTCCTTGGCGTTCTTAATAGCATTTTTACCTTTGAATTTAATAAGTTCAAGTTCTTCTTCTAACTTAGTTAGTTCTAATTTGTATTTATCATAAGTTTTTCAAAGAGTAGAGAAATCTTTTCCTCCTGCAAGTTTATATTTAAACTCAAGAATCTTTTCATCTACCTTAGAATTCTTAGCTTTAATGCTTTTTTCGAATTTGTCATTTGCTAGTAATGGGAAAGCTATATTTTTATATACTGTCATATGTGGGTATAACGCATATGATTGGAATACTAATCCTATATCTCTCTCTTTTGGAGAGAACTTAGTTACATTAGTTCCATCAAAATATATTTTCCCTGAAGTTGAAGTAATTAATCCTGCCAATGCATTTAAAGTAGTTGACTTTCCGCAACCAGAGGGCCCTAGTAAAGTTACTAGGTCCCCCTTTTCTACTTGTAAATTAATTTTATTGACAGCGATTGAATTACCGTAATCAATTACTAAATCTTTTATTTCAATTGCTTTATTATCTTTCATATTAATTTAATTTTACTTAGTTTTTATTAGTTTTTAACTATTAAATACTATTTTTTGAGTTGTTTTTTGTGATTAATCATCACGCTAGTACTGCAATTCCACCAACTACTGTTAGGACTGCTAATACTATTAGTAGAGTCATTCATCATTCTCATACTAAGATTGTTTTACCTGCAAATCAACCGTTTTTAACTGCTGTATTATGTAGGTCAATTAATAGATCTTCTGATGTAGGTACATCTTGTCCGTTAATTGCTGCTTCTTTCATTGTTTTAACTTCTGAAGTTAATTCAGATCTAAATTGTGAAGTTGTTGTTGAATATGGTTCTAATTCTAATTCAACACCTGTTGTAGCTGTATCTTCTGAAGCTAGGATATTTGCATAAGCCACTGATGGACCTACTAATCCTTTGTTGTTCATTCCGTTAGTTGCTCCATATTTAGCAACGAATGTTCCTGAACCATCTCATGTACCATTAGCTGAGTTTGTTGCATCTTCCATTTTTGTTTTGTAATCAGCATCTTCAAATACTGCTTTAGTACCAACTATATAGTTTGATTCACTTGACATGAATACTGATGGTGAGATTGTATCTGTAGATGTTGTAGAAGTTACTGAAACTGCTTTTCCTGGTGTTGTACCATCGAATGTAAATACTTCTGCTCCATAGAATCCATCAGCGAATACATATTCATTTGTACCTGCAAATTTGTAGTATCCTCATTCTGAACCATAACTATCAGTATATGTTCCATCTGCTTTACTTATATCTGCAAAGTGTTTGTGAGCAGAATCCATATCAGTATCTGCTAATGGTAGTGTTTCAGCTGCTAATGCTGGAACTTGATCTTTAACATCATTGAAGTTATCGAATGTAATATATGTTGAAGAGATTCCTGTATCGAATTCGTATTCTGTTGGGTCAACTAAGTAACTCATGAATTCTTTAGTTCCTTCTGATCTCTTATCATCTCCAGTGTCAACTGCACCGAATGAAGGTCCTTGTTGCATTTGAACATTTCTTACTCCATCTTTATGTAGTTTTCCTGGCGCTTGAGAGTAAACAATATCTCCAGCGTTAACAATTTCAGGATTCTTAGCATCGAAGTAATATGTTGCTCCGGCTGTTGAACCAATTGAAATTGGTAATTGGTGGTTTTTGATTAAATCTGAACCATATGCATGTCCACCATTTGGCATTCAAGCTGCTCCTGATTTAAATGCATTTCCGAATGTATCGAAAATTTCTGAAGCGTATTGTCATCCTAGAGAATCTTGTTCTAGCATTCCAAATTGTGCTTTATTTCCATCTTTTCATAATAGATCACTTATATGATCTGAGTTAGGGTCTGTTAAAGATTGTCCTAATGTATAAATATCATTAGCAACAGCATCATATCCGAAGATAGCTTGTGCTGAATCATGTGATAATTGTTTATTTGCATCTTTAACTGCTTTTAACATTTCGTTTGAGAATTCAACAATTCCATCTACTGAAGCGAATGTGTTGTCATCAATTTTAAGTGTTGATCCTGATAAATTTGCACCTGTAGATGCTCAGTAAGTTTCAATTCCTGTTACATCTGAAGCTGTTAATTCAACACCTTCAATTACTGATTGGTCAATTGCAACTTCTGTTCCTGAACCACCTTGAGTTAATGGTGCGTATACTGCGTCACCTGATGATGCATAGTTATCTGTTCCAGCATCATGTTTTGTTAATGAACCATCTTTATATGAATCGGCTGCATCTAAGATTTGTCTTAGAACTACTGAATCACCTTCAACAGTAACTGTTCCTCCAAGTTTAATGTATTGTTGTAGCATTCATGTAATTAATGGTGCATCAATACCCATAACTTCTGAAGAAGTAGCGAATGGAATTGCGTAAACTTCTCCATCTACTCCACCAGCAATTTGATTATTTTGATCTAACATTGATTGTATTATTTGGTCATTACTTAATTTATCATTAACATTTAAAGCAAAACTTCTATGTTGTGATGAAGCTTGTCCAAATTCAATTAATGAAGCTGTAGCATCTGAATACCCGATATACATATCTGGCAAGTCAGCAAAGTTACCTGCTTTTAGATCTTGCTGTATATTACTTACAACAGCGGCATATCCACCTGTAACTGTCTTAACTTCTACTTGCATAGCCCCTTTTGAACCAGGACCTTTTTCGTTATAAACATCAACAATTTCTCTTAAAGCTGTATCTTGAACACCGTTTTGAGTTCATGGTGATCAAATAACTAACTTGTCTTCTGGTCTTGCTGCTTTAGTAATTGCAGAATTCATTGTAGTTGTTGGTTGAATGTTTGTTTGGTTATCGTTAATAGCTATACCTGTTGTTAATCCGATTCCGGCAACTAAAACTGTAGCTAATAATGATTGTTTAATATTTATTCTAGTCATTTTATTTCCTCTTGTTTTTTCTAAGTAAATTAAGATAATAAGCATAAAGAAAACACCAAAGTTCTTTTAACCTTTGGTGTAAAACTTGAATAATTTTTTATTCTTAAATCCGTTAATAGCAGATTTGGGTTTTCACCTTTTAGGCTTCAGTTTTCTTCACTGCTATTCATAATAAATAGCATATTTCACTTATTTCTTATTTTTATTATAGGGTATAAAATAGAAAATATATGAAAAAACACTTGTTATTCAACCCCTAATTTTACACCTGAAATTAGTAATTACTAATTAATATTATTAGTAGTAAATTAGTTTGAAAAAGTTAAAAAAAATGTAAAAAAACTTGACAAATAAAAAGAAGGTATTATAACCCTCTTTCTTTTATTACTTCTAGTACTCTATCTACTACTTTTGTGTGATCTTCCATGCTTTCTAGACGACATCCTGAGGCATGATTGTGACCTCCACCTCCAAATTCAGTAGCTATTTCATTAACAAATATGTTTAATGACCTAAATTCTACTCTTACGAAGTCTTCGTATTGAATAAAGAATAATCATGACTCTATTCCTTCGATAGCTGCTAAATGGTTAACTCTAGCTGCTTGTGGTGGTTTATAACCAAATCTTTCAATATCTTCTGCTGTTATACACATGTATGCAACTTTACCTTCTGCTGTTTTAAAGTTATCTAGTACAAAACCTTTAAACTTAACATCTTCTAATGTTTGCATACTCATTGCTACATATAGCTCTTTTTGCAGTTCTACACCAATGATTGAGTTCATTTCTCCTGAAACTTTGAATACATATTCATTTCCTGGAGCAAATCTATAGAATCCTGTATCAGTTAAGATACCATGATTAATAATTAATGCTGATATTTGATCTAATTCAAGATCCATTGCCTTAACTAATTCATAAGCCATTAATCCAGCTGCTGGATATTTAGGTTGACTTCAGAATTCAGTTGTATTTGGAATATTTAATTCATTTTCATGATGATCATATACAACTGTATCTTTAATATGTCCTTCAAAGTTCTCAAAGAACCTTACTCTATCAACTCCAGATACATCTCCGATGATTGCTAGGTAATCATCGTGCTCTGGTGTAGTGATTGTTTTATCTCAATCGATATATTTATCCATATATCTTAAATGAGGTGTGTAGTCTTCTATATCTGCTACAACTTTTATGTTTTTATTTGGATAATTCTTCATTAATGCTGAAGCTAATCCAAATGATGTTGCCATACAATCTCCATCTGGGTTTGTATGGTGGAATAATACTATATTTTCGTATTGTTCTATTAAATCTTTTATTCTTAATGCTTGTTCTTTTGTAATCATATTATTATTATAAATTAAATTTAAGTAAAGTTCTCATAATTAAAATAAAAAACGCCACACCTAGGGTATGACGTAGATATATTATCTTTATATTTAGTTATATACTAACCTTTTTTAATTTTTAAGAAGTAGTTTTTGAATTTATCTGCTTCTGCTCCAAAGATATGTTGTTGAGCTTTTTTACCTTCTCCTACACATCCTTTAGAACCCATAGCTTTAATTCCTGCGTAATCCACTTTTGATGGATCTGCAACATCTAGTCTTAATCTAGTGATACATGCATTGATTGAATCAAGATTTTCAATTCCTCCTAATTTTCCTAGAAGTTCATTAGCTCTTTCTTCTCAAGCTGCATCTCCCTTTCCTCCGCCTTTAGCTTCTTTATAAGCTGCTTTAGACATTAGAACAACTTCTCCATCTTCTCTACCTGGTGTTTTAACATCAAATTTAATAATGTAGAAGTAGAATACAAAGTAGTAAACTGGTGCATATACAGCTCCAATTAATAATACTCAGTAAGGTGTTGTGTGGAATCCTGTGAATGCTGGTAATAATCCGAATAGGAAGTAATCGAAGATTCCTCCTGAGAATGTCATACCAATGTGTGATCCTAGAACGTCAAGTAACATGAATGAGATACCTGCCATTCATACGTGGAATCCATAGTATAGAACTGGTGCTAAGAATAAGAATGTGAATTCGATTGGTTCTGTAATACCAGTTAAGAATGAAGTTAGGGCTGCTGCACCAATAACTGACATAGCAACTTGTCTATTTTCTTTCTTAGCAGCCATTATCATAGCTGCACCTGCTGCAGGTAATCCGAATAACATGATTGGGAATTTACCTTGCATGTATGAACCTGGATTTACTCCAGTAGTAATTGTAGCAACTTCTTTTCCACCCTTCATAATTGAAGTTAGACCATTATCTGTTGCTGATTTAACTGCGCTAAATCCGTTAACTGAGAATGTTGTGTCTCCTACGTGGTTAAGAATGTTGTATGGTATACCTAGAGTTTGGAAAGCAAATCAAATACTTTGGTTTCCGTATGCAACATTATCAGGAATTGTTGATGTGAATGAACCAGCATCAACAACTGTTAATGTTCCTCCTGCTGAAGTATATCATAGAGGTGTATAGAAAGCGTGGTGTAATCCGAATGGGATTAATGATCTTTCTACAACTCCGAATAGGAATGAGTCTATTCCTCATGGCATAGCAGATAATGCTCTACCAAACATATCTAACAGAATACCAAAGATTGGTCATACTGCTAAGAATGCGATTCCTCATAGAGGAACTGTTAAGAATGTAATAATTGGAACGAATCTTGAACCTGAGAAGAATCCAATTACTGTTGGTAATTCGATAGTGTGGAATCTGTTGTATAGGAATGCAACAAATAGACCAATTGTAATACCACCGAATACTGATGTTTGCATTGAAGTAATTCCAACATTAGTACCTACTACTGATTTAGGAACGATTCCGTTTACAAATCAGAAGATTGAGTATGAAGTAGTTTCGAATGAAGTACCTGTGGCATTTAAGTCACAATTAATCTTTCAAACACCTTCATGAACAACTCCTAGAGCGTCTGTATAGTTACCAAAGTCTCAGATCATTGTTGATTGTGTTGCATTGAATACAATTCAACCAATTAATGCTGAGAATACAGCAACTCCAGCTTCTTCAGAGAATGCTACTGCAACCCCTAGACAGAATAGTGTTGGTAAGTTTCCAAAAATAACATCACCTATTTTAGAGAATACATCTGGAACAAATGTAGCTCAGTAAACTGCTTGAGGTGTTGCATCAGGCATGAATTGTTTAATAACATTTTCAACCCCTGCTCCAACTCCTAAGAACAGTCCAGCTATAGGTAGTAAGGCGATAGGTAGCATTAACCCTCTAGATAATTTAGAGAAGAACGCTTGCATAAAGCCTTTTATGTCTTTAGTTTCTTTAACTTTTGTCATATATTTTATATATAAACTTAACTAAATAATTAATAATACAAAACTAAATTAGTTTTGGATTACTAACTAAAAGCTGTGTCTTTTCCTTTCATTTTTTTATGGTGAAAATTTCTTTTAATTAGTACAAAGATAATTTCACCTAAATTATATAAAGAACAGGTATATATCTATACCAATTTGTATTCATTGTATATACAAAAAAAATTGGTATAGACAACATGCCTAACCAATTCTTATTTTAGGGACCTACAATGTCATTATGAGGTACTCAACCAAGTAATCCTGCTCCCACAAAGAATATACCAAGTATTAATAAAAGTACTGATAAAAATACTATTATAGGTGCTCTCATACGTCCTCAGAAGCCTTTGAATGAACCTGCTTTATACTTTTCATAACTTGATCTAGTTCTTTCTCACTCATCTTTCTTGTTGAAGTAGTATCATATTAGAAGTCCACAACCCACACATAATAATATACCTAATATAACGTAAATTACTTTTGCTGCAACTGGCATTTCCTGTTGTGTATTTCCTGTTGTAGCTAAAGTATTTACTAAGTTAATAATATCTGTTTTATTCATATTAATATTATAATAAAAAACAGATATATATGAATAAAAACTGACTAGTAGTATATATAAAAAATATGACCTTTCGGTCATATTTATAAAATGATTATTCTTCTTTTTTAAGTACTTTTAAAACTAATAAAGCAATTCCGCCAATTACTGTTAATGATAGTATTACTCCTAATATAATTCATAGTAAATTACTATTTGAGTCTGTATTAACATCTGAAGGAATAAATGCATCATCAGAAGAGTTGATTACTCCACCTTGAGCATCTGTTGCTGTAGTTAAGAATGCTTCAAATGCTTCTTTACCTTCAGCAGGAGTAGTTTTACCAAATACTGCTGTCATAGCACTTTGGAATTCAGGGTTTATTCCTGCTTGTTGACCTTCATCATAAATGAATGAAACTCCACCATTATCGATTGAACCTTGAAGCTCAACACCTTTACCTGATTTTGAGTTATCTCATTCAGAGTATTCTGAAGGTTTAGCAGCATCTGCATCTTCAAAGTTTCTAATCCCATCTTTGTCATCATCATCCATTGATCATAATGCTAATTGCCCTCCATCTGAAAGGTTCTTAGCTGCTGTTCCAATAAATAAGTCATCATGAGTTGAAGTTACTGTAACGTCGGCATCAACACCAATTAGTTTAGTTGTAGTTCCAGTATTACTTACAAGAACATCTTCAGCTACTGTTGTGTTTCCACCAGCAACAGGGAATACAATAGAAGCTCCGGCATCAATTGCATTTTGAGTTTTTAATTCAGCAGATTTACCATTTGAATTTGAGTTATCAGCATCGAAACCAAATGTATATCATGTATTTGCATCTGTTGATGTTCCGTAAGAATTAGAGGCACTAATTCCTTCTCCTGCTTTTTGTCCACCTGATCAAATTGTGATTGGCTTAAAGTCTGTTGTACTTGAATAATTTTCATTAGTTCAAGTAATTGCTTGAGCAAAACCAGCTAAGAAACTAGCAACAGTATCGAAAGGCATTCCACCTCACATAACAATGTTTGCGTTTTCTTTGTTGTTTACATTAGCATCATATTCTGTATAAACAGCTCCAGCTAATCCAGCTAAGAATCCTGCTCCTTCAGCAGCATATGAAACAGATGCTGCATTAGTATATGTGTTACCTAATACAGTATCATCTAGTAATACAAATGCTTTATCAGCAGAATTTGCTAAAGCAGTATTTTTACCATTCACGTCTGTGAATACTCCATCAAATTGACCTGGTATTCCTGTTATAGCATTAGCTACTTGGAAACCAGCAGAGATAATAATATTTGATGTACTAAATTGATTGTTAATTTCATCAACATAAATACTTCCGTCATCTGAGTATTCTGAAGTTTGAGAGTTAACACCAGCTCAATCACCGTTGTTATAAGCAGTAGCGGCTGCTTTGACCCCCCCATTGAATCCATCGTTATCAAATGAGTCTAAGTTAGCAAAAGCTCCAATTTTAGTTTCATCGTTTGTTTTAACTGGTAATGTTCTTAACGAATTTGTTTGAACTTGTTCAACAACTTTACCAGTAGTATTTGCTGTAGCAGCACCTGCAAGTAGGATTGTTGCAGCTATTGATCCAGCTAATAAAAATCTATTTTTTGTTTTCATTTTTTTCCTTTTCTATATATATTTAAAAGTATGAAATGAGATATTTAAGAAAAAGGAGAAGTTTATATAACCTCCCCTTGCTAATCATTTGATAAGCATTGGGTTTCAGTCTTTTGGACATCAGTTTTCTTCGTTATCTTAATTTCATATATTAATTATACCAAAAAGATTTTCATCTTGAAATGAAAATCTTTATCTTTGGTCTTTTTTAAAGTTCTTACCTACTGATTTTGGTACATAAGATGTCTTTAAGAAGATTAATCCTAGCAATGGCAATATGTATGGTATTGCTTTAAGTAGATTAATTTGTTTAAGGAACTCTAAATCAGATGTACCATTCATAAATTCAAGTGTATCAATCATTCCTATGAATGATGCCATAACTAATGAACCTATTACAGTACCAAGTATTCTATATTGACCTAGAATTATAATTCCGATGGCAATAAACCCTGAACCTTTCATTGTGAAGAAGAAAGTTCCTTTAACTGCAAATACAACACCAGCAAGTGATGAAAGTAATCCTGCTATATATAATGAAGTTCTTCTTGTTTTCGCAACTGAAATACCAGCTGTCTCTAATGAGTAAGGATTTTCACCTGATGCTTTTAGTCTATTTCCAAAAGCTGTCTTATTTAATGCGAATGTTGAAACTATTAATATGATAATTGTTATTGCAAAGAATACAAAGTATACTCAGTTAAGGGAATTATTTGTAACTCCGTCAATCTTCATACTAATTACTCATTCATTCACTAATGCAGGAATGTTTCCTGATCATTTAGGTGAACCTCCTACCATTTGTACGTTAGGAGATAGTACTAAATATAATAACATCATTAATGCTGGTGCTAATATATTCATGGCTGTACCAGAAATGATGTGATCAGCCATATATCTATTTGTCATTAATGATAATAACAACATAAATATAGCTGCTAGTGGTATTGATATTAAAATTGATAATACTAATGCCACTAATGGTGTCATTGTTTGTAATAGTAGTTGTTGTATTATAGAGAATAATACTGCACCTACTAGCATGTTACCTTCTATAGCAACATTAGCAACTCCAGATCTCTCTGAAAATAGACCTGCTAATGAACCAAGTTGGTAAACACAATATAGAGGTAAGAATACCCCTAGGAATGTAACTAATGCATACATTATTTACCTCCCCTTGAGAATAACTTTCTCTTTCCGTATGTTATTCTATAGTTTGAAATAGCAATGAAGATAATCATTGATGCTACAATAACATCTGTGATTCCTATATTACCAATAGTTGTATCTATTGTGCTATTAAATACTGCAAATACACCTGATGCTAATATTACTCCTATTGGAGAGTTGAATCCAAGAAGTGCAATTGTAATTCCATTGAATGATCACATTGGTAATTCAGTGCTATTGTAGTGCATTAATGTTGTTTCATAACCTGTGTAATATATTACACCTGCTAATCCTGCTAATGCTCCTGATATTGCCATTGTTTTATAAACTTCTGATTTATATTCAACACCAATATACTTTCCAGCATTACTATTATTACCAAGGATTTCTTGTTTGTATCCTCAATTTGTTTTTGCATAAGCATATCATAATATTAACGCAACTGGGATTACTATAAATAATCCAACGTTCAATCTTTTACTACTATTATTAAATAAGTTATAGATAAAATCTAAACGTAAATCATTATTTTGATTTATGTAGATTGATTCAGGTCCACCATGTGCTGATGTGACTAAATATTTAACTACATAGAAAATAATTCAGTTTATCATAATTGAAGATACAACTTCATTTATTCCAAATTTGTTTTTTAAGAAAGCAATTAACATTGCTATCATCATTCCAACAAATACTCCTACTAATATTGTTGCTATTCAACCATATTGACCAATTGATAATTTAGATGCAACAATATATGCTACTGTTCCACCACCAATTGCTTGACCAGCTGCTCCAATATTGAATATTCCCATTCTAAATGATACTGCTAAAGCAAGACCAAGCGGAATTAAGTATGACATTGTTGCTAATCACTCTGTTACAGAGAAAGAATCTTTGAAGTTAGAGTTTCATAAGTTCTCGAAGAAGTTTTTTAAGCTTGATGTTTGTCCAGTAATAACAATTAATACAACTCCAATTAATAATGCTAAGAATATCGCCTTCACAGACTCAATAACTCTAACAGTATTAGTTGACATTTGTTTTCTTTGTTTAACTTTAGTAGCTTTTACTTTTGATTCATTCATATTACTCCACCTCCCCTATCATTAATCTTGATACTTTATCAAGAGATGTCTTTTTAGGATCGATTATGTCTATAATCTTACCATGATACATAACAGCAACTCTATCACATACTGCTAGTAACTCATTTATTTCTAATGAGTAAAGAATTGTAGCTTTACCTTTAGAATTTTCAATTAACTTTTTATAAATATGATCAATAGCTGAAATATCTAGACCTCTAGTTGGGTGACCAGCTATAATAACTTCATGATCTCTAAACACTTCTCTACCAACAACGAATTTTTGTTGGTTTCCACCTGAAAGATTTCTTAATTCTACATTATTATTGAATGCACCATCAACATTCATATTATTTACTATGTTGGTAGTGAAATCAGAAACCTTTTTAGAGTTAGTTTTCTTAGATTTGTTCTTAGATAAGAAACCTGTATCATAATCAGATAGTTTAGAGTTGAATAATAAACTCTTATTAGGAACAACTCCATGTTTTAATCTATCAATAGGAATATGTGACATCATTTTTCTTCTAGAGATAGAAGATTTCTTGTAACCTTTCTTATCAGTTAACACTCTTCACTCATATTCTGTTTCTTTAGATTTCTTTTGTTTTAATTTTGGTTGATAGAACTCAATATTTCCTTTGTAAGGTTTTCTTAAGTTAGTTAATATCTTAACAATCTCTTCCTGACCGTTACCTTCTATACCTGCTAAACCAAAAATCTCATCTTCATATATTTCAAACGATACATCTTCCAATGCTTTGAATCCATTGCTTGCTCTGTAAGAAAGATTATTAACTTTTATTAAAGGTTTATTTGAAATCTTTCTCTTAGGGTAGTTAAGTTCAATAGTTTTACCAACCATCAACTTACCAATATCAGCTGGTTTCAGTTTCGAATCATTGATATGTGTCCCCATTAACACACCTTTACGAAGAACTGAAACTCTATCAGCAATTTCTTTAACTTCTTTTAGTTTGTGTGAAATAAAGATAATAGTTTTACCTTCTTCTTTTAAAGCTTTAATAGTTTTTAGTAAAGCTTTAATTTCAATTACAGATAATGTAGCTGTTGGTTCATCGAATACTATTATTTCTTTTTCTTCTCAAAGAACTTTTAAGATTTCAACCATTTGTCTTTGCCCAACAGAAAGTCTTCCAACTTTTGCATATGGATCTAAGAAGATATTATACTTCTGTTGTATCTTTCTAAGTCTTTGGAAAGCGTTCTTTCTCTTTATCTTTCCGAAAGCACCAGATAGTTTAATATCATTAATAAATATTTCCCTAGTTAAAGTAACTTCCTCTTTAGATAATTCAATAAATCTCTTTTGATCCTTTGTGCTTGCAGATTCTCTTACTTGCTCTATTAAAGAAAGGATTTTCCTTTCCTTTTCTATAACTTCTTCTCTTATAGAAATCTCATCATTAAGTTTCTTTATTCTTTTTGGGTTCTTGTCTTCTGATATTTTAGCTTTCTTGTTCTTAATATCATTAATAAGGTTCTTTTCTTTCTCGATTTCTTTAAAAGATTTTCTTTCGATATCTAATAGCTTATTAACTTTACCTGCAAAGTCTTGTTCTCTTTCTGATATCTCTATCATTTCAAATTTAACTTCTTGTAAATGTTTTTTAAGTGAGTTAATTCTTTCTTTTTCCTTTTTATCTTTCTTAAGTTTCTCTTGCCCTAGAATAACATTATCAAGAACATTAAAATCATCTACTAAATGGAAATGTTGATGAACCATACCGATCTTATATTTTTTGGATGCTCCAGATTCATACATGTTAACTTTCTTTTTGTTAATGAAAATATCACCCTTGTCCTGTTTGTACAGACCAAAAATGATATTCATTAAAGTTGACTTACCAGATCCATTTTCTCCTACTATTGCATGTACTTCGTTACGTGCAAAAGTTAAAGAAACATCATCGTTGGCAATGATTTTTCCACCTAGAAAAGTTTTAGTTATGTTTTTAAGTTCAAGAATATTATCTATTTCATTTGATTTATTCATGCTTATTTCTTTTCTTGTCATAATCTTTGTATATTTAAATAATAACACATTTTAATTACTTTCTTTATTTTAGGTTATTTTTAGTAAGAAAAAAGTATAGAGAACTATACTTTTTTAAATAACAACATTGATTATTGTGTTTTTGATGAAGATAACTTTCTTAATATCTTCAACAGATCCAACTAAGTTATTAATGTTATTAACAACGAATGTTTTTAATTCATCTTCTGTTGGTTCTAAAGATAATTCAGGGTTGATTAACTCAGCTCTTACCTTACCATTAGTTTGAATAACAATAATTCTATCTTGTTCTATCTCTTCTGCTTCAATTTGCTTTGGTCATTCATTTCCATAAAGAGTTTTTTGCTCTTTTATAATATTTGAATATATCTCATCAGCTAAATGTGGAGCAAAGCAAGAGAATATCGTTAAGAATCCAATTGCAATCTCTTCATTAATCACATTATCTTTGTATAAATGATTAATGAATACTTGCATCTTAGATATTGCTACATTAAATTTTAATGATTCAATTAAATCAGTAACTTCTTTAATTAATACATTGTAATTATGTTTAGTTAAGTTTGTTGGTTCTCCAAATTCACATTTTTCAGTAAAGAATTTGTTAACTCTATCTAATCAGTTTCTAGAAGCTTGAACTCCATCTTCTGATCATATCTTATCGTCATCAAGAGCACCCATAAACATTTCATATATTCTTAATGTATCTCCACCAAGTTCTTCAACTATAGTGTTTGGATTAATCACATTACCTTTTGACTTAGACATCTTCTGTCCATCAGTACCAATAATCATTCCTTGATTAAATAATCTTTCAAAAGGTTCTTTAACATCTAGAATTCCTTCTTCATAAAGGAATAGATGTCAGAATCTAGCATAGATTAAGTGAAGAACAGCATGTTCTTGCCCACCTATATATAAATCAACTGGCAATCACTTGTTCATTCTCTCTTTTGCTTTAGGATCATCTAATGAAAGATATTTATCTCCATCTTTTAGAATGTATCCAATGTAATATCAGTTAGAACCTGCTCATTGTGGCATTGTGTTAAGGTCTCTTTTACCTTTTACACCATTAACTTCAACTTCTGCTCATTCTTTTGCTTTACCTAATGCAGGTTCACCATCTTGAGTGAACTCGTAGTTATCAATTTCTGGTAATAATATTGGATATTCTGATTCTGGTATTAAATATGTCTCTCCATTTTCTAAATGAATGATTGGGAATGGTTCTCCTCAATACCTTTGTCTAGCAAAAACTCAATCTCTTATATGAAGTTCCTTAGTATGATTGCCATCTTCATCTAATTTAAAGAATCAGTTCTTTTGTAAACGTTTAACTGAGTCAGGTCAGTTTAAATCATCTAATCCATGGAATAATTTTTCTGCATATTTAGTAATCTTAAGAACTCATTGCTTCATTACTTTCTTAACTACTGGTTTTCCATCTCTTTCAGATACTTGATTTCCATCTTTATCTGTTAATACTTCTTCATTAGCTAAAACTGTATTTAATGATGGAGATCAATTAACTTCAACCTCTACTAATTCAGCTAATCCTTTTTTAAATAGCTGAGCAAATATTCATTGAGTGTTTTTAAAGTAGTTAGGATCAGTTGTATTTAACTCTCTGCTTCAATCAAAAGAAAAACCTAGTGAATTTAATTGTCCTTTAAATACTTCTATGTTTTTATTTGTGAATGTTGCTGGTGAATTATTAGTTTGAATTGCATATTGCTCTGCTGGAAGACCGAATGCATCTCATCCCATTGGGTGTAGAACTTCGAATCCTTGTGATTTCTTCATTCTTGATATTATGTCAGTCGCTGTATAACCTTCAGGGTGTCCAACGTGTAAACCTGCTCCTGATGGATAAGGAAACATATCTAAAGCATAGAATTTTTCTTTATCAGAATCTATATCTGTTTTGAATGTTTCATTATCTTTTCAGAATTTTTGTCATTTCTTTTCTATTTCTCTGTGATTATAATTCATATAAAAATTATACTATATAATAAAAAATAATGACACCAATATGGTGTCATTATATGAATTGAGATTAAGATTTCTTTTCTCTAGGTTTAATTCTAGCAGATTTTCCTTTTCTTTCTCTCATGTAGAAGATTTTAGATTGTCTAACTGCACCAGTTTTAATAACTTCAACAGCAGCAACAATTGGTGAGTTCACAAAGAAAGTTTTTTCAACTCCGATTCCAAATGATTCTTTTCTAACAGTAAATGTTGCGTCATTTGAATCAGAACCTGATCTCTTAAGAACGAATCCTTCAAAAATTTGGATTCTTTCTTTTTCACCTTCTTTTATTTTAACGTGAACTTTAACTGTATCTCCAGTTCTGAACTCAGGAAGATCACTTCTTGATTGTCCAGCAGATACTTTATTAATTAATTCTTGATTAATTCCCATTGTTATCGTTCCCTTTCTTTAATATTTCAACTTCTATTGTTTTATCTATAGAAGATTGTCTTCGAAATTTCTTTATATCTTTGTGATTTCCGCTCAATAAAACTTCAGGTACCTTATGTCCTTCAAAATCTATTGGCTTTGTATATTGGTCATGCTCTAGTAATCCATTATTTTCAAATGATTCATCTAAATGAGATTCCTCTTTAATCACACCAGGTAATAGTCTAATGATTGAATCAGCTATTATCATTGATGCAGTTTCTCCACCTGTCAAGATATAATCTCCGATAGATATTTCTCCATCAATATAGTGTTTGATTCTTGAATCAACACCCTCATAATGACCGCATATTAGTACAAGGTGCTTAATGTCAACCATTGACCTTACTAATTGTTGGTTTAAAGTTTTACCTCTTGGTCCAACTAGTGCAATATATGAATCTTTTGTTTTTACTGAATGGATTGCTTTGACAATTGGTTCAATCATCATAAGCATCCCTGAGCCTCCGCCATAAATATAATCATCCACTTGATTATTATCAGCAAAATCTCTAGGAGATATTGCTTCTAACTCAATCAGACCTTTTGATAGCGCATTCTTAATGATAGAATGGTTTTTAAAACTATCATAGTAGTCTGGGAATAGAGATATAAAAGTAATTTTCATATTAATTTAAAGGATTACTTTTTCTTAGCTGCTTTTTTTGTTGGAGCTGCTTTTTTAGCAGTTTCGTCTTTAGCAGTTTCGTCTTTTGATTCTTCTTTTTTAGAATTCTTTTTTGATGCTTTAGCTTTTTCGTTAGCGATTAGATCGTTATGATTTGAGATAGCATCTTCTAATTCTTTTTTAGCTGATTTGTATCCAGCTGCTCCTAATCCTAGGAATAGTGAGAATTCTTTCTTAACTTCATTTAAATCTAATGATGTGTTAATTACTTTATCAGCTTTAGCTTTTGTAATAGCTGATTCAAGTTCTTCTTTACTCATTGATTCAATTGGAGTATTTCCATCAAGTACTCACTTGTATCTTCCTTTTGTTCCTTCAACATCATTTCTGATTGCAAGAACTCCTACTTTAACTTCAGATTTGAAGATTTCATCGTTTCCAGCTACTGTTCCAGCAACTTTTCCACCTTTAACGGCGGCTTTGTATTCTCTCTTACCTGCTGTTCTAGCAACTAATAATACTGCTAATAATTCTCCAGCTAAGAAGATTAATACATATTGTAATGTGTGTGCTCCACCCATGAATTGCGCAACTACTGCTGGTGCAATAAGTCTTGCTGGGTTAAGAGCGATGTTGTTTGTGTGAATTCCTAATCCTACTATTAACATTAATACTAAGAAAATTAGGAATGGTCTAGCACCGTTTGAAACTTTTCTAGCTCCAACGATTGATCATAATAATAATCATGTGTAAATTGTTTCTAATGCAAATGTAATTGCGATGAATGCTCAAGCTGTTGAGTTAAGAGCGAATTCTGAACCTGTTGTTACACCTTGTGTTCATAGGTTTCAGATTCCATCTTGTCCATCGATAACATTTGGGAATGCTACTAAGATTCCGTTAGTTGTTGTGATTGATGAGAATCATGCTTGTTCGTTAGCTGATAACTTAAGAACTGGATAAACTGCATCTAATGTAGATTGTCCATCAACTCAAGCACCATTGAATGCTTCCATGTTTGTTCCCATTCAGTAACCTGCATAAGCTGCTAAGAAAGCACCAACGAATTGGATAGCTATCATTCAAGCACCTTGTTGTTTTGAAGTGTTACCTACTGCCATTTCGGCTAAAGTAACAGCTGGGTTTAAGTTTACTGAAATTCATCTTAATAATAAGATTAAGATTAAAATGAAACCAGCAACTCAGAACGCTTTCATAAAGAATGTTCCGAAAATTTTGTCATATCATACTGTATTAGCTGATAAGTCTAAAGCTGAAGGTGCAATAATTTCAAACACCATTAAAAATGTTCCGATTAGCTCTGCTAATAAGATTATTGGCAATCTTCAAACTTTTTTATTTTGAACTTTGTCTAGTCTTCTAAACATAATAATTTCTTTCTCCTTGTTTAAATATATCCATCAGGTAAATTTACCTGAACTTTTTCTCCATCATAGTTGATTTTAAATTCATCAACCATTGGAATGTTTGTTTTTGTTTTGTTTGATAATTCGACAATTAAATTGTCATATGGTCCTTGATCAACAATATCAATTACTATTCCTAATAATGTGTTATTTTGATCATATACAGATGAACCAATTAAATCACGTAGGTAATACTCTCCATCATTTAATTCTTCTCTGTCACAATATATTTTTGAACCTTTTAATCATTCTATGTCATTAATTGAATTAATTCCTTCGAATGTTAATAAAATAAATTGTTTGTGTGGTCTCATTGATTTAATAATCAGTTCGTCCTGCTTTCCTTCGTAAAGGTACTTTATTGAGTTTCCAACTTTGAATGTGGTTTCTTTATCAACCACATCACTAAGAATTCTAACTTCTCCTTTAACACCATGGGTGTTCACAAGAGTACCTATTCAAAGTAGGTTATTTTCCTTTTGATTCATGGAAGGTTTTCATTACTCCCTCTTTTGAAAGAAGGTCTCTAACTGTATCTGATGGTCTTGCACCTTCAGACAGTCATTTTAAAGCGACTTCTGAATCAACTTTTCTCTCACCTGTAAGTGGGTTATATGTCCCAATTTGTTCAATGTACTTTCCATCTCTTCTTGTTCTGGAATCCATTGCAACAATTCTATAGAAAGGTCTCTTCTTAGATCCCATTCTAGTTAGTCTTAAACTTACGGCCATTTTTCCTCCTTGTATTGTTTTACATAATAATTATATAGTAAAAATAAAAAAAGTGTAAAGTATTTTTACTTTACACCTAAATTTGAGTTAAATAAAAAACAACTCAATTGAGTTGTTTACCTTTTATAAATGGTGGGACTGAGTGGAC
>CAYUKZ010000007.1:0-15735 GCA_964445515.1 uncultured Mycoplasma sp.
TTTTCATTAATATTTACTAATTATTAACTCTAAAAAATAACTATAAAGTATAATTAAACAGAAGGAGATTACAATGTCAAAAGTTAATAAACAATTAATAAAAGATGCTATTAAATACTCAAATATAAATGGTATTTCAGCATTTGAAGAACCAGTTGCAGAAGCAATTAAAACAGATTTAAAAGATATTGATGGATTAAAGTTTGAAAGAGATAACTTAGGATCAATAGCAGTAATAAAGAAATCTAAAGAAAAAGATGCTCCAACTATAGCCATATATACACATATGGATGAAGTTGGATTCATGGTAACTAATATTACCGAAAATGGATTTATCTATTTCACACCAATTGGTGGATGATGAGGGCATGTAGTATTAGCCCAAAAGTTAACTATCACTAATTCAAAAGGTGAAGAATATGTTGGAGTTGTTGGATCAACACCTCCACACTTAATGAAAGGTCCTGAAGCTAAGCAAGTTATCACAGTTGATAAGATGTTCTTAGACTTAGGAGTTGATTCTAAGAAAGAAGTAGAGAAACTTGGTATCCAAGTTGGAGATATGATTACTCCTACACAAGAAACAGCATTTGTATCACAAGCAAATGAATCTAGAGTAATCGGTAAAGCTCATGATAATAGAATTTCTGTAGTAGCAGGAATTAATATTATGAGAAAAATTGCTAAAGAAGAGTTACCAGTTAACTTTATCTTAGTAGGAACTACTCAAGAAGAAGTAGGGTTAAGAGGAGCTAGAACTTCTGCATTCAAATGAACACCAGATGTTGCATTTGCAGTAGATGTTACATTCTGTTACCATACTCCAGGAATGAAACAATCACAAACTAAATTAGGAACAGGTCCTGCATTATCATTATTTGATTCATATACTATCGCTAACAAAAAATTAATAACTCTTGTTAAAGAAGTAGCTGATAAAAATAAAATACCTTACACATATGACTCAATGACAGGTGGAGGTACAGATGCTGGAGCAGTTCAGTTAGCTAAAGATGGAGTTAAAGCAATGACTCTATCAATACCTTCAAGATACATGCACTCACATAACTCAATTATTGATGTAAATGATGTAGAGGCAGTATCTAATCTAGTTGTAGAGTTTGCTAAATCATTTGATAAGAAAGCAAAGGAAGGAATTTCATTTAAATAATGAGCTTTAAATTAACAAAAAACGAAAGATATATATTTGCAACTGACTTAGATGGAACACTATTACATAGTTTCAATCATTCATTGCATATAGATTCATTCGAAGCAGTAAGAAAAATAAAAGAAGCAGGTCATCACTTTGTTATTACTACAGGTAGATCATGATGATGAGCAAAACCTTTATATGAACAACTTGATTCTATAGATGCATCAGTTCATTTCTCAGGAGCATTTGTTCACCATCCTCATCAAGATGATTTCGATACATTTAAACAAGGTATTTCACAAGTAGTTATAAAAGAATTAATTGATAAAGTTAATATTTGAGATTTTGCAACAGTAGTTCAAGCAGTTGGTAGAAAATATCATGCTACATTCTCAAAAGGAGATAACCTTAAAAGTATTTTCTTCAACCCATATGAATATATAGTTGAAGTAGATACTGATAAGAAAGATATTGATGAACTAGTTGAAGAAATATCAAACATAATCGGTGAAGGTTATGTAATTAGAGTTTGAGATGCTATATTCGGAGATAGAGAAAACGTTAAGTTCTTAATTATCTCACCAGCAGGAACAACTAAATCAGAAGGATTAAAGAAAATAGCTGAATACTATGATGTTCCAAGAGAAAATGTTATATACTTCGGTGATAATGTGAATGATCTTGATGCTCTTGATTGAGCAGGTCATTCATATGCACCAAGTAATGCAACAGAAGCGGCTAAGGAACATGCTGATGAGGTATTAAGTTTATCTTGTGATGATGGAGCAGTTCCTAAGAAGATGATTGAATTAGTGGATAAACAACAAAATGAAGACAATTAATTCAAGAAGCAATACTTATATAAAAGAATTAGCTAAACTTAAAACTAAAAGAGAAATAGTTGATAAAGGTTTATTCCTAGTAGAAGGAAGAAACCTTGTACTAGAAGCAATACAACAAGGAATTGTAGATAACTTATTAATCTCAGATGAAGAAATGTATTCTATATACGATATAGAGAAGACATTAGTAACAGATGAGATTATTAAGAAGTTATCTTCAAATAAAAGCAATAAAGGAGCTATAGCAGTTTGTAAATATGAACCACTATCAGTTAACCTAAACCTAGTAAATAGAATTGTTGTATTAGAAAATATAAACAATCCTGGTAACCTAGGAACAATTATTAGAACGGCTCTAGCATTTGGAATAGATGCTGTAATCACAACAGGTGATTCAGTATTTATATATAATGATAAAGTTATTAGAGCCGCTCAAGGGGCAGTATTTAAAATGCCTGTAATGCAATTAAAGGATTACAAACAATTAAAAGACTTTAAACCATATAGACTAATACTTTCTGAGTCAGCAAAAGACATAAATGACATTGTAGTCGATGCTGACAAGTATGCATTAGTATTTGGTAATGAAGCAAATGGTATTTCAGAAGAATTACTAGAAAACTGAAAAGGTGAAGATGTTATGATCAAGATATCAAACAACATTGAATCACTTAATCTTGCTATAGCAGCAGGAATAGCTATAAATAAATTAAAATAAGGAGATATAAAATGGCAAAATTATTAAACAAAACAGAAGCAATGGAATTAATCAATGGAGACTCAGGACTAGTTGTAGTAGACTTCTTCGCAACATGATGTGGACCATGTCAAATGTTCTTACCAATATTTGAAGAAGTTTCAGCAGAAATCGAAGGAGCAACTTTAATTAAAGTTGACATTGATCAAGAAGCAGAATTCGCAGGAGAGCAAGGAGTTATGGGAGTACCTACAATCGTTGCATTCAAAGGCGGACAAGAAGTTGCAAGATTCTCAGGATTCAAACCTAAAGATGAGTTACTTGCTTTCATAAACGAAAATAAATAATCTAAAATGTTAGATAAAATAAATTTAATTATTGATGAATTAAAAAACGAAATAAATGAAGTATCAGATTTAGAACAACTAAAGCAAATTAAAGCTAAGTATCTTTCTAAATCTGATTTCTATAATGAGTTAAAGTCATCAATAAAGACAGCAGACAACAAACAAGAAGCAGGTAAGTTAATACAAACATATAATGTTGGTATTAATACAATCTTAGAAGATAAAAGAGATGAATTAGAGAACTCATTCTTTATACAAGAAAGAGAAAACCCTATAAATACAAATGAAAGAATAGATCTTGAATTAAAGAAAGGTATTATTCACCCTATCACTACATTAACTAGACAGGTAATGGAGTTTTTTGATAAGTTAAATTATCATTATGCCCATGGAATAGAACTAGAAGAAGAAAAATACAACTTTGATATTCTAAACTTAGGCCCAGACCATCCAGCAAGAGAGATGCAAGATACTTTCTACCTTTCTAACGGTAAGTTATTAAGAACTCATGCTACAAATATGTCAGCAAGAGAACTAACTAACAGTGAACATGATAGATATAGATCATATTCAATCGGTTCTGTATTCAGAAACGATGATAATGATGCTACTCACTCTTTCCAATTCAATCAAATAGATATATTCAACAATGGAAATGATATGAATATATCAAATCTAAAGTGAACATTAAATGAATTAATGAAATTCTTATTTGATAAAGACTTAGATACAAGATATAGACCTTCATACTTCCCATTCACTGAACCTTCTTATGAAGTTGATGTTCAATGTCCTCATTGTGGTGGAACTAAATGTAGAATATGTTCACACACAGGATGAATAGAAGTATTAGGTTCAGGAATGCTTTCACCAGCAGTGTTTAAGAATGCTGGTAAAGATCCTGAAAACATGCAAGGATGAGCAGCTGGTATCGGTGTAGAGAGAGTTGCTATGATGAAATGACCAATAAAAGATATTAGAGATCTATACAACAATGATATTGATTTCTTAAAATCATTCAAAGGGGAGGTTGAGTAAAATGAAATTCTTAATTAATGAACTAAGTAAATATGTAAATATTGAAAATAAAAGTAAAGAAGAATTAATAGACATATTTACTTCACTAGCCTTTGAGGTTGAAGAAGTATACCCTGCAGCTCAAATAGAAGGTGTTAGATTAGCAAGAACATTCGATAGAATCAAACACCCTGATGCAGATACATTAAGTTTCTTAAAAACTGAAGTAGACGGTCAAGAAATAGAAGTTGTTTGTGGAGCTTCAAACATAGATTCAAATATGATAGTGGCACATGCTGTGCCAGGATCTAAAGTTGGAGAACTAACTATGGCTCCTAAAGAGTTAAGAGGAATTGTTTCTAACGGAATGATTCTATCTATATCTGAAATCACAGGTTTATCAAAAGATATAGTTGAAGATTCAGAAAAGGGAAACATAGTAGTATTCCCTGAAGGTACAGATTTAAACTCTGATGTATTAGATGTATTAAATCTTAAAGGTGATGTATTTGATTTATCAATACTTCCTGATAGACAATATGCAGCATCATACTATGCAATGGCAAGAGAAGTTGCTACATACATAGGTGAAGAGTTTAAATTCGATATTAAAGAAGTAGAAAGAACTTTAACTAACGAATCTAAAGTTATCTTAGGAGAAGAAGCTAACTCATTATTTGCAACTAATGTAATAATCAATGAAGAAGCTAAAACACCTATGTGAATGAAAACAGTTTTATACCATGCTGGTATAAAACCTTCAAACAATATTGAAGATGTATCTAAATTCACTATGTTAATGACAGGTGGAATTACATATATAGTTGATAGACAAGAAACATATCAATTAAATGATAGGAAAATGAATGAAGTTGATATCTTTGAATCAACAGCATTAAATACAAACTCAAAAGAAGCTGCATTCGTTACTGTCGGTTCAGATAAAAGAGCAAACTTTGTTAATGAAAAGAACATTAACAAAACATTTGGTTCTAGATCAATTAAAGGAACTAATACTGAAGCAGCTGAACTATCTTCTAAATTTGCTATTGCTGTTGCAATGGAAGCAGGATTTATTGAAGCTGCTTCAGAAACAGTATTTGAAGTAAAGAAAGATATTAAAGAATTTGAAATTGAAGATTCATACATCTATGGATATCTTGGAAAAGAAATCGATATAAATGAAATAGCTGAAAAATTAATTAATCTTGGAATTAAGAAAGAAGGAACTAAATACATAATTCCTTCTTACAGAAAAGATATTGAATTTAAAGCTGATGTTATCGAAGAGATAGCAAGAATATATGGAGTTCAAAACATTGAAGCTAATCCTTATGAAGTTACTTCAGATACTATAAGTCCTGAAAAACATAAAGAAGCATTAATCAAAGTAACAAATGAACTTCCTAAATATGGATTTGTTGAAATTAAAACATATCAATTAGTAACAGAAGAACAAGCTGTTAAAAATAACATTTGAGGAATGGATAAGTTTGTAAATCTTAGAGAAGATTATACTGTAGATTACAATCATTTACAAACCTCTCTATTATCTGGTTTATTAGAATCATTCAAATTGAATCATAGAAATGATAAAACAGATATTAGACTATTTGAAATAGGTAATGTGTTCCATAATGAACAACCAATATATTCATTAGGTATCATTCATGATGAACACATTAACGAAGAACCAATACTAGGTACTAAAGAACTAGTATTAAGAACTTTAGAATCAATAGGAGTTGATATTCAATCAATTACATTTGAATCTAAAGAGAACAAAGTATTTAATCCATACATTTCTTCAGAAATTAAATTCAATGGAGAAACAATTGGATTAATAGGTGAAATTCACCCTTCAATTCTAAGAGAACATAAGTTCATTAGACTTGATAAAGTTAAAGCAAGATTATACTATGCTGAAATACAATTAGAAAAAATTATATAATGAACGAAAATTCACAAGTAAAAACATCTATACAACAAGACAGAGGAGTACACAAATTTGATCAAGGGAGTGTATTCTCTGTTTTATTAAAGACCGCAATACCAATAGTGGTATTGATGGTGTTTAACTCTACTTATGCATTTGTTGATTCATTAATGTCATCTAACTATGTTATATATAATGAAACAGCCAATGGAGGAACAGTAGTTGGAATAGTATTCCCATTAATGGGACTACTATCTGCCTTTGAGGTTATGATTGCTGTTGGTGTAGGTTTAGCCTATACCCAATCTATGGCTCAAAAGAATTATGTAGAAGCTCAAGAGAGACATAATGAAGCACAAACAATGATAATACTTGTTGGGATAGTAGTTATACTTGTTTATGCCGTTATAGGTATCCCTTATATCACTACTGCTTCAGGTAACTGAGGTCCTACTCCAGCTTGAAGTGATCAATCTAAACAAATGATCATGGATGGTTACTATTATGGGTTAATATTATGTTTCGCATTTATTCCAATGCAAATATTAACTTCATACATAAGAGTATTACGTGCAGAAGGTAAAGGTGATATAGCTGCAATAATACCAATCATTACAATGCCTATAAATGTATTCTTTGATTGACTATTAATGTCTCAATTTAACTTTGGATTAAAGGGAGCAGGTATAGCAACATTAATAGCAAATACAATAGGACTATTTATAATGTGAGGTTATGTTTCATACCAAGGGTTACAAGATAAACTGAACATTAAATTAAGACTACCAGCAGCTAAACTTCGTAAAGAAGTAGTTACAGTTATATTGTTATTTGCTATGGGTTCATTACTAAGAAGATTATTTGATAATCTAACAGTAATAACTCTAACATCATATGTTGGTAACTTAAACATATCTGCTATACCTGAATATACAGAAACAATATGGGATAGTTCATGAACAGTAATGACTAGAAGTATAAATATGGGTAGTCAACTGTCATTAGGTATAGCACAAGCTATGTCAATGCTAATATCTTACTATAATAACTCTAAGCAGGATACTAAGATAGGCGAGACAGTTAAATATGGTGCTATATCAATGACTACTGTAACAATCATTTCATCAATTACATTGATGTTATTACAAGGAGTATTATTTGATGCATATCATGCATATGGACATAGTGGAATGAGTTGATCATTAGGTGATCCAATAAGTATTGCATTCACATTAGCACTTATATACTCAATACCATTATCAATTCAACCTATGGCCGTAATGTTCTATGCAGGAACTAAGAATCCTAAGTTAACATTACAACACTCACTAACTTATAATGCAATACTAATAATGTTTGCATCACTAGGTCTAGTAATTAACCTACAAACTGGACATCCATTATATTTATTTGGATTTGTAGTTATAGGTTCATTCATAGCCTTTGCAACAGTAATGGCAATGTTTAGATATAGATATAAACAATTAATGCAAAATTAATATATAATTAATAAGACAAAACTTAAAGATAACTTAATAAGAAAGAAAAGGAGAAAATAGTATGCCAATTCCATTTAGAAGAACATCGAAAGCTAGAAAAGCAAAAAGAAGAACTCATCAAAGAGCAGAAATGCCAACTACATTAATGTGTGACAACTGTGGTGCTGATATCAAACCACATAACGTATGTAAAAAATGCGGTCACTACAAAGGGAAGCAAGTAATTAAAGCTAAAGACGAGTAAATCTTATTAAAATATAATAACAAACAAATTCAAATTGAATTTGTTTTTTATTTAAATATTATATTTAAGATAAACCAAAGATAAATTAACATATAATTAATATATGGAAAATAACAATAACAACAAGCTATATAAGAGAGAAGAGAGAATATCATTCATATATAGACACTTATTATTAAAAGATGTTGTAGATGACTCTAACGAAGCTATAAACAGTCCTGACTATGGGTTTAGTACTGAACAAATAGAATTCATTAATGAGATCATAGATAACCTAGAAAACTTAGAAGATCAAATTAAGAAACATGTTCCTGATAATTGAGATTGAAGTAGATTTAATGTTATTGAAAAATCTTTATTAATCAATGCAGTAGCAGAAATAACTTTAGCAGGTAATAAAAAGGCTATTGTTATAGATGAATCAATAGAGTATTCTAAGATATATTGTGGTGAAAAAGCAGCTCCATTAATCAACGGATTAATAGATAAAATCGCACAAGAAATATAATATTTGAAACAGCTAGTAAATAGCTGTTTTTTTATGCCATTTTTACTACAAATTTGCTACTAAAATTATTTTAAAAAAAATGTAAAAAAATGGTAAAAAGTTGTAAAAAAATGTATAATAGTGGTGAAAAGTGGGAAATAGTGGGAAACACTATTATAGAGAAAAATGATCGGAAATTATAAAAACAAACTAGATGACAAAGGTAGATTAACAATTCCATCTAAATTCAGGAATGAATTAGGTGAGCTTATTGTTATTTCTTATGGGTTTGATAACACATTAGAAATAAGAACTAAAAAAGCTTTTGAAGAATGATCAGACTCACTTATCGCTAAAGGAAATTTAAGTAAGAACGCTAGAGCTCTACAAAGAATGATCTTAGGTAATTCATTTGAATTAGCATTAGATAAAGCTGGTAGAGCAAATGTTCCAAATAACTTATTAGAAATGGCTAAGATTGAAAAAGAAGTAGCCCTAGTAGGAATTGGAGATAAAATAGAAGTTCATTCAGCATCACAATGAGATTCAATCAACAATGATGCAGATAATCTTGCAATGTCAATGGAAGAGTTAGCAGAAGCGCTAGCTAATGAATAGAATGAAACACTATTCAGTATTGGCAAAAGAGACAATAGATAGATTGAAAGTCAAGAAAGACGGAATATATATCGATTGTACTCTTGGCCTAGGAGGCCATACTAGATTATTAGCTGAAGCGGCAAGTGAAGGAAGAGTTATTTCTTTTGACCAAGATCCACAAGCAATGGAAAAGGCAAAAGATAATCTTAAAGATTTAAATAACATTACATTCATTGCTGATAACTTCAGCAACATAAAAGAAAGAGTTAATGAACTAGGAATAGAAAAGGTTGACGGAATCTTATATGATTTAGGAACTTCATACTATCAACTAACTGATGAAGACAGAGGATTCACATATCATGGAGAGACAAAGCTTGACATGAGAATGAATCCAAACCAAGAGTTATCAGCTATAGAAGTTGTAAATGAGTATGATAAAGAACAACTTGCTTCAATATTCTTCAATTACGGAGATGAAGCAAAATCATACAAGATTGCAGATGCAATTATTAACTATAGACAAGAAAAGAAGATTACTTTAAATACTGAATTAAATGAAATCATTAAATCAGTAAAAGGATTTGTTAAAGACAAACATCCTTCTAAGAATATATTTCAAGCCATTAGGATTGAAGTTAATAACGAGATAGGAGTTATTAAAGAATCTTTAGAACAGTCTATTAACTTACTTAAGAAAGGTGGAATAATCGCAATGATTACATTCCATTCCCTTGAAGATAAAACAGTAAAGAATTTCTTCTGAGAAAAGAAAGAAGATATCGATATTACACCAATGGGTAATATCCATCATTATAAAACAAGTAAAGTTTTATATCCGACAAAACAAGAGATAGAAGAAAATAAAGCTTCTAGATCTGCAAAACTAAGAACACTAACAAAACTAACAGATTAATTATGAAAAATGTATTAGCAATAGAAATCAAAGATAATAAAACAATAGTTACTCTAGCTAAAGCGCTAGGAAATGGTAACTTTAGTTTACTATTGCATAAACAATACAATTCAAAAAGATTAATCAGTTCAACAGTACAATATGATCATAGTATTATAGACAAAATAGTTTCTGATTTAAAAGAAATGAATATATTAAACGATATTGATGAAAAACTATTAACAATAAATACACAAAAGGTTGCTATGGTAGTTCAAAATTCAGAATATAAATATAATACTGACTTAATTGAAGCTAGAGAAAAATATCAAAAAGAAATTGAAAGAAAATCACCTGGGGTAATGGTTAATAATCTATTATTCTCAAAAGAATCTGATATTTCATTAACAAAACAAAACATATCAGTAACATTAGAATTAATGCGTCATGAATATATGAATAATATTATTGATTCATTCAATAAGCAAGGAATTAAATTTACAAAAGTAGTTCCAATTACAAATGCTATTAAGAATGCTTCAACAGAATATTCTATAGAAGACGGAATTACAATGTCAGTTCTAGTAGAAGAGAAGTTCACACAACTAACATGATTAGAGAATGGAAGAATTGCTTCATCTCTAAAATGAAAATTAGGACTATCTGATATCTATCAACACATTGCTAATATAATGAAGGTTGAAAAAGCAACAGCTAAACAATTATTTAAATCATTTGGTTTCATACCACCTGAAGATGTAGTGGATGATAAAGTAATCCATATAAAAGAGAATGGTAATGAAATGGAAATATTCACTAAAAAGGATTTAGCTAAATTCATTACTGAAAAAGTAAATGAATTATTCTCAAATATAAAATATCACGTTGATCTTATCAAAAGTGAAGACAAAGATATAAGAATTATATTTAATGGAGAGATTAAAAAACTAATGGGGTTCAAAAAGTATGCTTCTCTATCATTTGATGGGCCTAACATTAAAAAATATAAGACAAATATTATAGGGTTAAACCCAGAAACAGAATTTGTTACAAAAGGATTACTATTAGAAGCAGATAGTAACAAAGCATATGGTTTAAATAACCAAGACGAGAAGAAAAAAACAGAAAAACTATACACACCAAAAATAAATCTATTTAATAAAATAGTAAGAATGTACAATTACATTTAAAAAAGGAGATTATTATGTTCGAAAATTTAGAAACAACAAACAACACAACTGTATATAACAACAAACCACAAGGTCACGGAGCTAGAATTAAAATCATCGGAGTCGGTGGAGGTGGATCAAACGCCGTTAACCAAATTTATGCATCTAATGAAGCAACAAATGCTGAATTCTTTGTATTAAATACTGACCACCAAGCTTTAGAAGCATCACCAGTTCCAAACAAAGTTACATTAGGACCTACAATTACAAAAGGATTAGGAGCTGGAGCAGTTCCTGAGGTTGCTAGAAAAGCAGCTGAAGAATCAGAAAAAGAAATTAAAGCTATAGTTGAAGGAGCAGACCTAGTATTCATTACAGCCGGAATGGGTGGAGGAACAGGTTCAGGTGCTTCACCAGTAGTTGCTAGAGCAGCTAAAGAAGCAGGAGCTTTAGTAGTAGCAATAGTTACAACACCATTCTCATTCGAAGGTGGACAAAGAGGTAAAACAGCTAAAGAAGCTATGGAAGCATTAAAAGCAGAAGTAGATTCAATCATAGTTGTATCAAATGATAGACTAGCAGCTGAATTAGGAGGAGTAGCATTCTCAAAAGCTTTTGAATATGCTGACTTAATCTTAAAACAAGCAGTTATTACAATCGCTGATATTATTTCAACAACTTCAGTTATTAACCTTGACTTCGCTGATGTTAAAACTGTTCTTAAAGATCAAGGATTAGCATTAATCGGTACTGCAGATGCAGAAGGTGAATCAGCATCAATAGACGCTGCTCTTAAAGCAATTAACTCACCAATCTTAGAATCTTCAATCGAAGGTGCTAAGAAGGCTATAGTAATGGTTATGGGGTCAGAAAGATCATTATCTATTGACTCAGCACATGAAGCTGTACAAACTATTCAAGAAGCAGCTAACTCAGAAATACATGTTATCTTCGGAGTTAGAATTGATGAAACATTAGGAGATAAAGTTCTAGTTTCTGTTATTGCAACAGGACTTGAAAAAGTTAAAAACTACCAATCACCATCAGCAGTAGCTTCTCAAGCTCTATCAACATTAACACAAGAAGTTAACATTGATGCTTTCAAAGGTATTGATGGGAATGAAAACGAAACTAACAAGCCACAAGCTACAGATACTCAAGAAAGAGTATTCGAATCATTATCATTATTAGATGAAAATGATGACGATGATGATGACATATCTTCATTATTAAGTTAAGAAGGTAAAAGATGTTAAAGAAAAACGCTAAAAAAGTTAATTTAATTATTAACACTACAAAATCATCATTAATAAAAGTTTCACCAAAGAAATTCTCAGATTCAAAATTAATTACTAAAGAAATATTAAAAGGTAATGTTCTAGTTGTCGATATAAATGAAATGACAAAAGTAGAAGCTATTAGATTAATGGACTTCACAACTGGTGCATTATTCACTATAGGTGGAAAATTCGAAAAGATTGCTAATAAAACATTTATACTAGCACCTTCTCAAGAAACTTTAGATAAGTTTACACCTCAATTTACACAATAATCTCTAAGGATAATCCTTAAGGGATTATTTTTTATATATAATTTAATTATGAGACAAATACTTAACTCTATTTATAAGAGAGAAACGATAGATCAATATAGAGGTTCAGATACAGGAATAATTAGATTATTTAATCTATATCTTAAAACTGTTTATTCAACTAATGTAGGTAAGATATTAATTATCTTCTCACCTATGTTAGTAGCTTTATCATTATCAATGATGTTTCCTCCATTCTTTAGTATTGGGGTAGCTCAAGTATTTGTTACTTCATTATCATCAGGAGTAATTTGAGGAATGACATATTTCTCAATAAGAAGAACAACTATATATAATAATATGCAAGGAACAAGAATAAGTAAGATTAAGATTTATATCTCAATATGATTAGTTATGTTATTTGTTACATTCTGATCAGAAGTATCATATTGAGGTACAACTATAATCCTTGAAGAGATAGGAATTAAATCTTTATTTGAAATAGTCCTTTCATTATCATATACATTCGATATGAAATGAATACAAGTAGATTGAATAACTATTGGGTATACATGATTTGTTTCCGTAACACTAATGTTTGTAGCTAGTTTTATTGCTAGATGAGTATTTAGAACAGAACAACAATACTTTATTGTATTATTCATATATGTATTATCATTAATTCCATTCGGTGGAATACTAAGACCATTTATGACTAGTGAAAATGATTTAGTAACTTCAGGTATTCAGATTACTAAAGATATTAATGTGGTTATGGCTATAGGTATGCTATTACCTCAATACCATTTAGATCTATTTAACTTTGCTGCTATATCAGCAGGAACAATAGTTACTCATAATGGTGTTCAAGGAACATTAGGAGGACTAAAATTCTTAGATTCATTTAAATGATCAAGTGATTGAAAATGAGACTTCACTATAATCTATCCAATAGCATTTGGAATACTATTAATTCCAATTTCATATGCAACATTAGATATTATTGAATAATAAAGTATAATTAAAAAGATGACAACAGAGGTTATTAACAAAAAAGATATAAGTATAGGAATGAATGATTGATTAAAGAATGAAGTTACTAATAATATTTGATTAAGATTATTAGGAGAATTCTTATCAGCGTTCTTTTTCATATTTATAATCAATTTGATAATAGCCTTAGGTGAAGATGGAGTTCCATTCTTTAGATTCTTCTATGAATATAACCTAGGTACTGGTTTATGAATAGGATTAATGACAATGTTTGCTTTTGTTTGATCACAAAACACAACATTGTCAGCTAACTTCATAAACTTAGTACTAACTAGAAAGAGAAAAGAGATAAATAATAGAGAATTCTTTTGTTCTACAATATTCCAATTCATCGGAGGTATAAGTGGAGCTCTATTAGTTTACATGATTGCAGGAGTTGCTATTAATTCAACAGATAAACTTCATGCAATGGGAGGAGCATTGCCTAAACTAAAAGGATTAGTTAATAATAATGTATCACCTGATCAAGTTTCTTGATTAAATCCATGACAATCAATAAACTTTGTAGAAAGTGCATCTAATAAAGGGTTCGTATATCTATATGCAGTAATCCAAGGGTTTATAAATGCAACTTGAATAGTAGTTGCATTTATCCTAAACTCATTAGTAGATAAAAAAACTACTAATAGATCACAACAATTACTAATTAGATATATAATATTAGTAGTAGGTATTTCAATAACTACAATATTCTATGCTAATACAACTAACTGAGTTAGACTATTAACTCCAACTTTAGTTAATGTAATAGCAGGAGAAGAGAATAGTTTACTAGTAATGAATACAACGTTTGTATTCATAGCAGTACAGTCAATAGGTATATTGATAGTATTCTTTGAGTTACTTTCAAAAGAAGAAGGGGAAAATATAGGAGAGAAAAATGGCATTTAATTTTATAGAAGGAAGAATGAAGAAGGCTGTAAAGAAAGCCAGTTCAAAAGGGATGTTATCTAAAGATAACATCAATGAAATTTTAGAAGATATTAAAGTAGTACTACTAGAAGCCGACGTTAACTTAAAAGTAGTTAACAAATTTATAGAAACAGTTTCTGAAAAAGCTGTTGGTCAAGTAGTTAATGTTGATAGAACAGCTTCACAAGCAGTATTAAAAATAATTAATGAAGAACTTACTAAGTTATTAGGTGGAGAATCTAAAGAATGAAACAACCAAGCAACATCAACAGTTATGTTTGTTGGGTTACAAGGGGCAGGTAAGACAACTACAGTTGCTAAACTAACTTCATTCTTAATGAACAAAAAGAAAATGTACAAGAAACCACTATTAGTGGCTCTTGACGTATATAGACCAGCTGCTATTGATCAACTTGAGAAGTTAGCTAAAACATTAATGGTTGATTTCTATTGTGAAAGAGATAATCAAGATGTAGAGAAGATTGCCAAAAATGCAATTAAGTATGCAAAGAAAAATGATAATGATTTAATTATGGTCGATACAGCCGGTCGTCTACAAACAGATGATGAATTAATGAATGAATTAGATTCAGTTAAATCAATATTCAAGCCTTCAGAAATAATGCTTGTAGTTGATGCCATGGCTGGACAAGAAATATTAAATGTTGCAGAAACATTTAATACTAGACTTAAACTTAACTCAGCAATTATTACTAAATTAGATTCTGATGCTAAAGGTGGTGCTGCATTATCACTATCACAAGCATTAGGAATCAAAATCATGTTCATAGGTACTGGTGAAAAGATATCTAACCTTGAAGTATTCCATCCAGATAGACAAGCTGGTAGACTACTTGGTCTTGGAGATATCGAAACACTTACTGAGATGGCTCAAGAAGTGGCTAAAGAATCAGACCAAGAAAGAATGATGAGAAAAATGATGTCTGGTCAATTCGATTTAGATGATTTATTAGAATCAATAGGTCAAATGGCTAAGATGGGATCATTAGGGGGAGTTGCAAAACTTCTACCTGGAGTAAACATCAAAGAAGATCAGATTAACTCAGCCGAAAGAAAGCTAGAAACTTTCTCTGTATTGATAGGATCAATGACTAAGAAAGAAAAGAGAAATCCAAAAATCCTAAAACACCCTTCTAGAAAAGAAAGAGTAATAAAAGGTTCTGGTAAAACAGTTCAAGACTTCAATAATCTATTAAGAGATTTTGATAAAACTCAAAAACAAATGAAAGAAATGGGTAAATACTTAAAAATGGGAAAAATGCCTAACCTTGGCGGAGGCGGATTCAACTCATTCAGATAAACAACACACTCAATCGAGTGTGTTTTCTT
>CAYUKZ010000007.1:15835-23421 GCA_964445515.1 uncultured Mycoplasma sp.
ATTAATAGTTAACAAAAGGTATAATTAAAATATGGAAAAGATAAATAATATAACACCATTTAATCAGGATATAGCTAAATGATATTCAGATTTAGTATTACAATCAGAATTAATATCTTATGCACCAGTAAAAGGAACAATGTTCTTTAGACCGCATGGATTTGCAATATGAAAGAATGTTTCAGAATTAATGAATAATGAATTTATTAAACAAGGAGTTGAACAAGTTCAGTTCCCATTATTATTCCCTGAAGCATTATTAAAAAAAGAGGCAGATCATGTTGAAGGATTCGCTCCTGAAGTATTAACTGTAACTAGAGTAGGAGAAAAAGAACTAGGAGAACACTTAGTTATTAGACCTACATCAGAAATACTATTCGGAACTTACTTCAAGGATGTATTAAATTCATACTCTCAATTACCAATGAAATTAAATCAATGATGTAATGTAATGAGATGAGAAAATAATACAAGACCTTTCTTAAGAAACTCAGAATTCTTCTGACAAGAAGGACATACAGTTCATTCAACACAAGAAGAAGCACATGAATTCGCTAAAACAATGCATCAAGTTTACAATGATTTTGCAAACGATGTTTTATTACTTCCAACTATTAAAGGAGAGAAGTCAAAAATAGAAAGATTCGCAGGTGCTGATAATACTTATACAATCGAAACAATCTTAAAAGATGGACAAGCACTACAATCAGGAACTTCTCATTACTTAGGAGATTCATTTGCAAAAGCATTTGATGTTAAAGTTCAAGGATCAGATAATACAATGTATCATCCTTACCAAACATCTTGAGGAGTATCAACTAGATTAATAGGAGCAATAATAATGACTCACTCTGATGACAGAGGATTAATCTTACCTTCTAAAATAGCACCAGTACAAGTTGCTATACTAACATTATTTGGTGATAAAGAACCAAAAGTAATTGAAACAGCTAATGAATTAGCTTCTAAGTTAAACTTTAGAGTTAATGTAGATGATTCAAATAAAGGTATTGGGTTTAAAGCCCAAGAATGAGAGTTAAAAGGAGCACCTATTAGAATAGAGATAGGACCTAGAGATTTACAAGAAGGTAAAATAACTTTATCTGTAAGAAATGGTGAACAAAAAGTTCAATACAACATTGACGAAGTTAATGATCAATTAATAAATGAACTAATCTCAAAGCATGATAATGATATGTATGCAAAAGCAGTTGAGATTAGAGAAAGCAAAAAAGTAGAGTTCAACGATATTTCTGAAATTAAAGAAATAGTAGAGTCAGGTAAATATGGAATAGCATATTGAACTGAGAATGAAGAACTTGAAAAACAAATCAAAGAACAAACAGGAGCAACTATCAGATGTTTACTAGATGTTGAAGAAGGAGAATGCATTCATTCTAAACAACCAACAACTAGAAAAGCTGTATTTGCCAGAGCATATTAACTTGTATATTCAACTACACTTATAAATAAGTGTAGTTTTATTTATAATGTATAATATTAATATAGGATAGAAAGAGAGATTAGCATAATGAAGCTACTAATACTAGGAGACATATATGGAGCTGAAGGTAAACTTGGAGTTGCCTCATATCTTCCATTTATGAAAGAACAAATGAACCCTGATGTTGTTATTGCAAATGCAGAGAACACATCAGAAGGTGGAAAAAGTTTAACTAAAGATGATTATGAATATCTAAGTGCAGCAGGAGTTGATTATTTCACTATGGGTAATCATACATTTAGAAATAAAAATATAAGAACATATATAAATGATGTTGAGAATATGGTTAGGCCTGCAAATTATAAAAATGAAGATGATGGAAAAGGATATATCATCTTTGAAAAGAACGGAAAGAGAATATTACTATTTAATTTACTAGGAGAAATATTCATGAATGATGATATTGAGTCACCATTCGATGCAGCAGATAGAATACTAGAAGAAAATGAAGGTAAATATGATCTTGCTATATTAGATTTCCATGCCGAAGCTACTTCAGAGAAAATAGTACTAGCAAATTATCTTTCAAGAAAAGGTGTTGGGGTTGTATTTGGTACACATACACACATCCAAACAGCAGATGAAAGAATCTTAAACAATAACACTGCATATATAACTGATATTGGAATGTGCGGAGTATTTGATTCAGCCATTGGAGCAGACTTTGAAGCTGTAGAAGAAAGACTTAGAAGAGTTGATATGTCTAAGAAGTTCATAGAAGCTAAAGGAAGGATTAGAATCAACGCAATTCTAGTTACTCTATACGATAACACTCTTAAACCAATGTCAATCGAAAGAATTACTATAAACCCATAAATAGGGCTAAATGATCAAAATAAAAAAAATTGAAAAAATATAAAAAAAATGGAACAAATCCATTTTTTTTCTTTATAATTATTAAGGTGCTTGAAATAAGCAATAAAAATAAATAACAAAGGCTAAAACGTATACCTTTGTGTAAATTTTTTTACATTTTGTTTTTTGTTTATTTACCAGGCACTAGCTTAATAGCTCTTTGAAAACTAAATAGAACCATCAATTCTTATTTTTGAGTAAGAATATAACCAGTAAAAAACAACAAATTTTTTGAGCTTTTACAAATTTTTTAACGAGAGTTTGATCCTGGCTCAGGATTAACGCTGGCGGCATGCCTAATACATGCAAGTCGAACGAGAAATTTATTTCTAGTGGCGAACGGGTGAGTAATGTATTTCTAATCTGCCCCAATGTGTGGGATAACTATTGGAAACGATAGCTAATACCGCATAGGATACAGTGTGGCATCACATTGTGTTTAAAGGTGCGTTTGCATCGCGTTGGGATGAGGAAATATCACATTAGCTAGTTGGTAGGGTAAAGGCCTACCAAGGCGATGATGTGTAGCCGAGCTGAGAGGTTGATCGGCCACAATGGGACTGAGACACGGCCCATACTCCTACGGGAGGCAGCAGTAGGGAATTTTCCACAATGGACGAAAGTCTGATGGAGCAATGCCGCGTGAGGGATGACGGTCTTCGGATTGTAAACCTCTGTTGTAAGGGAAGAACACCCTGGATAGGAAATGATCCAGGTTTGACGGTACCTTACCAGAAAGTCACGGCTAACTATGTGCCAGCAGCCGCGGTAATACATAGGTGGCGAGCGTTATCCGGATTTATTGGGCGTAAAGAGTGCACAGGTGGTTTATCAAGTCAGGCGTTAAAGCCCGGGGCTCAACCCCGGTGTGCGTCTGAAACTGATAGACTAGAGTATCGGTGGGGTTAGTAGAATTCCATGTGTAGCGGTGGAATGCATAAATATATGGAGGAATACCAGTGGCGAAGGCGGCTAACTGAACGATAACTGACACTTAAGCACGAAAGCGTGGGGAGCAAATAGGATTAGATACCCTAGTAGTCCACGCCGTAAACGATCCACACTAGACGTAGGGATGACCCTGTGTCGCAGCTAACGCATTAAGTGTGGCGCCTGGGTAGTATGCACGCAAGTGTGAAACTCAAAGGAATTGACGGGGACCAGCACAAGTGGTGGAGCATGTGGTTTAATTCGAAGATACGCGAAGAACCTTACCTACACTTGACATGCTTGGCAATGCTATGGAGACATAGCGGAGGCAAACCGATGCACAGGTGGTGCATGGTTGTCGTCAGCTCGTGTCGTGAGATGTTCGGTTAAGTCCGGCAACGAGCGCAACCCCTGCCTTATGTTACTAACATTTAGTTGAGGACTCATGAGGGACTGCCTGGGTAACCAGGAGGAAGGTGGGGATGACGTCAAATCATCATGCCCCTTATGTGTAGGGCTACACACGTGCTACAATGGTCGGTACAAAGGGTCGCGAAGCCGTGAGGTGGAGCTAATCCCATAAAGCCGATCTCAGTTCGGATTGAAGTCTGCAACTCGACTTCATGAAGTTGGAATCACTAGTAATCGTAGGTCAGCAATACTACGGTGAATACGTTCTCTGGTCTTGTACACACCGCCCGTCAAACCACGAAAGTCGGTAATACCTAAAACCGCTGTCCTAACCTTTTGGAGGGAGGCGTCTAGGGTAGGATTGATGATTGGGGTTAAGTCGTAACAAGGTACCCCTACCGGAAGGTGGGGGTGGATCACCTCCTTTCTATGGAATGTCACTTATGTGACAATAAACGATTTAAAATAACTGTATTAAACAGTCCGGTTCTATTTAGTTTTGAGAGAATTATTCTCTCACCTGCCCATTACGGGCAGGAGATAGCTCTTTGAAAACTAGATACATCCTTAAAAATTATTGAAAAATAAAATATAAAATCTAAGATGATTAGGATATTAAAAATAATTTTTAATTACTCAAGTAATTAAAATTGCGTTGATCTATATTTATATAAGATCAATTCGATACACGCGTAACTTATTTAAGTTAATAAGGGCATACGGTGGATGACTTGGGAGTGAGAGACGATGAAGGACGTGATTACCTGCGATAAGCCTCGGTGAGTTGGAAATAGACTTTGACCCGGGGATTTCCGAATGGGGGAACCCAACCAGATAATGGTTATTTTTAGACTGAATACATAGGTCTTTAAAAGTCAACGAAGGGAACTGAAACATCTAAGTACCTTTAGGAAAAGAAAGAGAATTCGATTCCGTAAGTAGCGGCGAGCGAAAGCGGAGGAGCCCAAACCAGTATTTATACTGGGGTTGTAGGACTGCCTGCATGAAGTAAAAAATCTTTTACATAAAAGAACACAGCTGGGAAGCTGGGCCATAGAGGGTGATAGCCCCGTATTTGAAATGTAAGAGACTTCTGGCAGTATCCTGAGTAGGGCGGGGCACGTGGAACCCTGTCTGAATCTACCCGGACCATCGGGTAAGGCTAAATACTACTCACTCACCGATAGTGCACTAGTACCGTGAGGGAAAGTTGAAAAGAACCCCGGGAGGGGAGTGAAACAGAACCTGAAACCGTATTGCCTACAACAAGTCAGAGCCCGTTAATGGGTGATGGCGTGCCTTTTGCAGAATGAGCCGGCGAGTTACGATTGCATGCGAGGTTAAAGAAATGGAGCCGTAGGGAAACCGAGTCTTAATAGGGCGATTTAGTATGTAGTTGTAGACCCGAAACCAGGTGATCTATCCATGAGCAGGGTGAAGTCAAGGTAACACTTGATGGAGGCCCGAACCAGTAAACGTTGTAAAGTTTTTGGATGACTTGTGGATAGCGGTGAAATTCCAAACGAACCTGGATATAGCTGGTTCTCCCCGAAATAGCTTTAGGGCTAGCGTCTCGGTAGAGCGCAACGAGGGTAGAGCACTAATTATACGATGGCCCCACCTAGGGGTACTGATTATAGATAAACTCCGAATATCGTTGTTGCATACGAGGCAGTCAGTGTATGGGTGATAACGTCCATACGCGCGAGGGAAACAACCCAGACCGTCAGCTAAGGTCCCAAAATATATGTTAAGTGGGAAAGGATGTGGAGTTCCAGAGACAGCTTGGATGTTGGCTTAGAAGCAGCCATCATTTAACGAGTGCGTAACAGCTCACAAGTCGAGGGATTCTGCGCCGAAAATTTAACGGGGCTAAAACATATTACCGAAGCTACGGATTTATACATTTGTATGAGTGGTAGGGGAGCGTTCCATACTGGGATGAAGTCAGATCGTGAGGACTGGTGGACTGTATGGAAGTGAGAATGCCGGCGTGAGTATCGATTGAAGGTGAGAATCCTTCACGCCGATTGAGCAAGGTTTCCGGGGGAAGGTTCGTCCGCTCCGGGTTAGTCGGGACCTAAGGCGAGGCCGAAAGGCGTAGTCGATGGACAACAGGTTGATATTCCTGTACCGGCATATAGAGGGATGGAATGACGGAGAAGGCTAGGCAAAGCATGCGATCGGAAGTGCATGTCTAAGCAGATGAGGTGTCAGTGTAGGTAAATCCGCACTGTTTAACATTGAGCTGTGATGGGGAGCGAAACCCTCGGGGAGTAGCGAAGTTGTCGATGTCACGCTTCCAAGAAAAGTTTCTACTGTTAATCTATATGTTGCCCGTACCCATAACCAACACTGGTGCTCAAGGAGAATATCCTAAGGCGAGCGAGATAATTGTAGCTAAGGAACTCGGCAAAATGGCCCCGTACGTTCGCAAGAAGGGGCGCTGGTATTTAAGCCAGCCGCAGAAAAGAGGTCCAGCCAACTGTTTATCAAAAACACAGCTCTCTGCCAAAGCGTAAGCTGAAGTATAGGGGGTGACGCCTGCCCGGTGCCTGAAGGTTAAGGGAACCTGTTAGCATTTATGCGAAGCAGTGCACTGAAGCCCAGGTGAACGGCGGCTGTAACTATAACGGTCCTAAGGTAGCGAAATTCATTGTCAGGTAAGTTCTGACCCGCACGAATGGTGTAATGATCTGGACGCTGTCTCGGCTACAAGCTCGGTGAAATCTTAGTCCCTGTGAAAATGCAGGGTAGACGCAGTAAGACAATAAGACCCCGTGAAGCTTTACTATAACTTCATATTGGGTTTTGGTACAACATGTACAGGATAGGTAGGAGACTTTGAAGTGTAGACGCTAGTTTACATGGAGTCGTCGTTGGGATACTACTCTTGTTGTATTGGAACTCTAACTCGCACCCCTAATCTGGGTGGAGGACAGTGTGTGGTGGGTAGTTTGACTGGGGCGGTCGCCTCCTAAAAAGTAACGGAGGCGTACAAAGTTACACTCAACATGGTCGGAAATCATGTGTAGAGCGCAAAAGTAAAAGTGTGATTGACTGTGAGACTTACAAGTCGAACAGGTACGAAAGTAGGTTTTAGTGATCCGCCGGTTCTGTATGGAAAGGCCGGCGCTCAACGGATAAAAGTTACTCCGGGGATAACAGGCTTATCTCCCCCAAGAGTTCACATCGACGGGGAGGTTTGGCACCTCGATGTCGGCTCGTCGCATCCTGGAGCTGTAGTTGGTTCCAAGGGTTGGGCTGTTCGCCCATTAAAGCGGTACGCGAGCTGGGTTCAGAACGTCGTGAGACAGTTTGGTCCATATCTACTGTGTCCGTAGGAATTTTGAGGAGAGCTGCCCCTAGTACGAGAGGACCGGGGTGGACGTACCACTGGTGTTCCGGTTGTCCTGCCAAGGGCACGGCCGGGTAGCTATGTACGGAATCGATAAGAACTGAAAGCATCTAAGTTCGAAGCGAACTCCAAGACTAGAATTCCCACTCTTTATGAGGTAAGTTCCCTTATAGACTATGAGGTTGATAGGGTGGAGGTGTAAGTGCCGCGAGGTATTGAGCTGACCACTACTAATAGAACGAGGACTTAAATTAAGTGTAATCCTAATCAAATAGATGAATAGATGTATCTAGTTTTCAGAGAGTAATCTGAAAATAATGTATAATATAAAAGTAAATAAGCGCCCGCATGTAAGCTATTGAGTTTAGATGCGGTGATGATACGACTGGGGGTTCACCTGATCCCATCCCGAACTCAGAAGTTAAGACCCAGTCGGCCGAAGGTAGTGTGTAAAGCATGCGAGAATAGGTGATCGCCGCTTATTTTTTTTATGCAATTTTGACTAGTAACCTAAATGGTTACTTTTTT
>CAYUKZ010000008.1:0-22236 GCA_964445515.1 uncultured Mycoplasma sp.
ATAAATCAGATATTAAATATTATAATAAACAAATTTAAAAATTGATATATAATATATATGTATATTATGCGATTTTATTATAAATTTCATAATATATAGAATAGAAATTATGAAGAATATAAATCAGGAAACATCCATTATATTTGGATTATCAACAGCAAAAGACATTGCAGAAAAGGTTTCAGAAATTACTGGAATTAAATTAGGTGATGTTAAATCAAATAGATTTGCTGATGGAGAAATTTTTGTTGAGGTACAAGATACAGCTAGAAATAAGACTGCATTTGTAATTCAATCTACAAACTCTCCAGCAAACGATAATCTTATGGAACTATTATTAGTTGTTGACGCATTGAAGAGATCTTCTGTTGCGGAAATAAATATTATAATGCCATATTTTGGATATGCCAGACAAGATAGAAAAGTAAATGGTAGACAAGCCATCTCTGCTAAACTGATAGCAAACATGCTAACAGTAGCAGGTGCTGATAGAATCATTACATTTGATATACATTCAGAGCAAATTGCTGGTTTCTTCGACATACCCGTAGACAATCTAAAAGCATATGGGATTCTTGCAAAAGAAATTCAATCAATGAATCTTGAGGATGCAGTAGTTGTATCACCAGATCATGGTGGAGTTGCTAGAGCAAGATCATTAGCTAAAATATTAGATTGTCCATTGGCAGTTATCGATAAAAGAAGAACTGGTCAAAATGAAGCCGAGTCACAATTTGTGTTAGGTGATGTAAAAGACAAAAACGTAATTATTTTTGATGACATGGTTGATACTGGAGGTACTGTTGTTTCAGGAGTTGAAAAACTTAAGGAACAAGGTGCTAAAGATATTTACTTAGTTGTGTCACATGGAGTATTATCATCTAAAGATGGTGTTGATGCTATTGAAAGACTTAAAGCAACTGGAATCAAGAGTATATTTACAACAAATTCTATTCATCGGGAAAGTGATGACTTTGTTAAAGTTATAGATTTATCTGGAGCTATAGCAGGGACAATCACTAACCATATAAACAACGAATCGATCACAGATCACTTTATTAAAAAATACAATACTAAATTGTAAGAAACGAAAGGAAATAAAATGGAAAACAAACAAATTTTTGTTATTTCTATACAAGGTATAGAAGATCAAACTGAGTTCAATCTTGTTTCTTCTGCTAAAGTAGTTGGTGCTGAAAACATCACTATTACAGAAGTTGCAGCTCCAGAAGGCGTTGAATTAAGCGAAAACGAAAGAGCTATTGAGTTAACAGGTTTTGAACAAGGTGTTAAATACAATGTTTCAATTGAAATAGATAACGAAGAAATTTCTGACATTAAGTTAGGAAAAGTTTACTTACCTACAGATGAAGAAATTGAAGCAGCTGCAGCAAAAGAAGCAGCAGCAGCTGAAAAAGCAGCAGCGAAAGCAGCAGCTAAAGAAGCAAAAGAAGCAGCTAAAGCAGAAAAATTAGCAGCTAAAGAAGCAGCTAAAGCAGAAAAATTAGCAGCAAAAGAAGCAGCAGCAGCTGAAAAAGCAGCAGCTAAAGCAGAAGCAGAGGAAGCTAAAGCTCTAGAAGCAGAAGCTAACGAAGAAGTTCAAGAAGAGATTGTTGAAGAATTTAACAACGAAGAAGTTGTTGAAGAATCAGTAGAAGAAGCAACAGAAGAAGCAGTTGAAGAAATTGTTGAAGAAGTAGTTGAAGAAATCGAAGAAGTTCAAGAAGAAATCATCGAAGAAGTAGTAGAAGAAATTGAAGAAGAGGAAGAAGAAGTTCTTTCTCCAGAAGAATTAAAAGCTAAACTTCTAGAAGATTCTATTGCAGCTGAAAAAGAATTAACTTCAGCATGATTATCAGAATTAAAAGAACAAGAAAAAACAACAGCTTCATTAGAAAATGAATTAAAAGAAATCGAAGTTAAGTTAGCTCAAGCAGTTGAGGTTTCAGAAGCTTCAGAAGAAGTAGCAACTAAAGAAGAAGCTAAAGCAGCTCAATTAAAAGAAGCTCACCAAGAAGAGAAATCATTAGCAGGAGCAGCAGCTAAATCAGCAGCTGATCCAGAATTATCAGAAGCAGTTAAAGAAAAACTAGAAGCAGATGCAGCAGAAGCAGAAGCTAAAGCAGCTAAAGCATTAGAAAAATACGAAGCTCAACAAGAAGTAGCAGATACTGAAAGAGCTAAAGCTAAAGAAGATAAAGCTATTGTTTCAGGACTTGAATCAGATTCTAAGAAAACTCAAAAAGAAATTGCAAACTCAATCAAAAACGAACTTAAAATTAAAGATAAAGTTATTGTTAACTTATCAAACAAAGGTGGAAAAGCAAACGCAGCCACAAAGAACGCTTGAAAATTAGAAGACCAAGCATCATTAGCAATCTTTAAAGCTAAAAAAGCTGAAAAAGAACTTAAGAAATTAACTAAGAAAGCTGAAAAAGCATTCTCAGCAGTTGAAGAAGCTGAAAGATTAGTTTCAGAAGAAGCAGATGAAGAAAAAAGACAAATTCTTGATGCTGAAGCAGCACAATTAAGAACAAAAGCTACAAACGCAGCAAAAGCACAAGCTAAAGCTGAAAAAGAAAATGACAAATTATCTAAAGTAGCTGAAAAAGCATCTGAAAAATCAAATGCAGCAACAGATAAAGCTGAGTTATTAAACTCAGTAGCAATCATTTCACAAGAACAAGCTAAAAAAGTTCAAAAAATGATTATTAGCGAATTAGAAGGTAGAGCATCTTCAGAAGAATTATCAGAAGCAGAAAGATTATCATTAACTCAAGAAATTGATTTATTAAAAGAACAATCAACTCAAGAAATCAGATTAAATGAAGCAACAGATAGACCAAAATTCATCATTGCAGATGACATGAAGTTCACTGAAAAATGAATTAAATCTAACTACAAGAAATCATACTGAATTATCTTTGAAAGAGGATTTAGATCTAGAGATGAAGAATTCGAAAGATTCTTAATCGAAATCAAAGAGAAACAAGAAGCAGCACAAAAAGAAATCGATGCAAAAGCAGCAGAAGCAGCAGCAGAATTAGCAGCTATTAAAGAACAAGCAGCTAAAGAAGCAGCAGAAGCTAAAGAAGCATCAGAAAAAGAGTTAAAAGAAATTAGAGCACACGCAGCTGAAGAAAAAGCAGCAGCAGAAGCAGAAGTAGCAAAAGCAAAAGCTGAAGGTGAAGCATTAATCGCATCACAAAAACAAGAGCTAGATGCTAAGTTACATGAAGCTGAAAACCTTGTTAAAGAGAATACTGCTCAAAACGAAGCTAAGCTTGCTGAAATTAACGCAACTGTAAATTCACTAAACAAAGAAATTGACAATCTGAACAACAATAAAAATGATCTACTAGATAAAATAGCAAAACTTGAAGCTTCATTAGAAGCATCAGAAAAAGCAAGAACTATCGCTGAGAAAAAAGCATCACTACTTGCACAGATCGAAGAAATCGTTGAAGAAGATATGAAATAATAATATTAAAAAGTCCTTTAAAGGGCTTTTTATTTTATAATTATAGAGATAATTATGAATACAAATTATAAACAATTTTCAAAACTGGAAATAGGAGAACAAAATCTAAAGTTCTTTGATGAAAATAAAGTAGAGATACATACTTTTACTCCACAAGGACAAGATAGAGAAATAAGATTCTTTAGAAGAAAAGAATTTGACAAATGAGATAAGAATGGAAAGATAATTTCTAGATCTGGGTTAACTAAATTTAGAGAACCATTCGAAATTGAACCATGAAACCAAATATTAATTGATGAAGCTAATGTTTATGGAACTCAAGTTGATAAAGATAAGGAAGCTTATCTAAAAGGACAAATTAGTTCAGAAGAAATGATGAAAGAAACTAAAATGTCAATGGCGAAATTAACAATGGCTAAGTTAGTTTGAGTAGGAAGAAGTCAAATGGTATGTCATCCTAATAGTTTTATCTATGGAGAGATCGATGAGATTTGATATGAAGAAGAAACAGATACTTACTATGTAGGAGATACAAAAACTTCTTCATCAGTAGATAAAATGTCATACTGATATCAGCTAGGAATCTATATTGCAATACTAAAGGAGTTAAATCCTGGTAAAAATATCTCACCAATCGGACTAATTGATTGAGTTAAAATCAAAACAGAGAAATGAGTTATGAATAGAGACTTCAATGAGTCAGAATGAGCGGAAGATTTAAACAAATCAAAGAATGGTTGAGTAGCAACTAAAGAAGATAGAGTGTATACTGCTAGATGAAATAGTAAAACACCTATTCAACTTGAAGAAACTAACTTGTTAATACAAAGAAACTTAGAAATTGAAGGAATACTAGAACTAGCAAAGAAAGATATTGAACTACTTAGAAAGTACAACATACATTCAGTAGATGAATTCGAACAATTACTATTTGCTAATAGAGAATTCCATGAAGAAAATAGTTTATTACAAAATGAATACAATTTAATAAAGGATAATTTAAAATAATGAAAAGAAAAACTCTGAAATCATATTTAGAAAAATGAACACCTCAATTGAAAACAACAATTAAGGATGTTTATAATCTAATTAATGATGTCAGAGTTTTTTCTTTTGATGAAATAGAAGTTAATGAAGAAGAATTTAATAAACTTATAGAGTTAACTCAAAAAGTAAACATGGGAGAAGACATTACTTTTGAAATTGGGTATAGATATTTTAGAAACAACAAGATCAAACTTAAAAAAGGAGTCTTCGTTCCACAATATGATACTGAACAGATAATTGATATTGCAAAAAGTAAAGTTACCCAAGGTAGATTTGTTGAAATCGGAACTGGCTCAGGAGCAATTCCAATTTCATTAAGCAATGAAACTGAAATGTCAGGAATATCATTAGATATAAATCCAGAAGCTACCAGTTTAGCAAGAGAAAACTATCAAGGAGACAAAGTAGAGTTTATCACTGAGAACTATTTCAATTGAAAGAGTGAAGAAAAGTTTGATTTACTAATTTCTAACCCTCCTTATATAAAAGAAGATGATCAATTTGTTGATGATTGAGTAAAAGAGAATCAACCTACAGAAGCATTGTATGCAAAAGAAGAAGGATTAGCATTCTATAAGAGTTTTTTTCTTAGAGTTAGTGAAATATTAAAAGACAAAGGATATATAATTATTGAGATAGGATATGACCAAGCTGAACAAGTAAAAGAATTAGCTTCGGAAGTACTAGATGAATTGGAGGTGGTTAAAGACTATGAACAACATGACAGGTTTATAGTTGGAAGATATCATGAAAAATAAATTAATAGAAAGATTGAATAATAATGAAGTAATTGGACATACTACTGACACAGTAATTGGGCTAATGGCTAAAGTTAATAAAGATAATATCTTTAAAATCAATCAATTAAAAGAAAGACCAATAGATCAACCTCTTCAACTATTAATATCTGATTACAATCAAGTAAAAGATATAGTTGAAGACATTGATAAACTAATAGAAATAGAACAACCAGAGACATCATACATATTAAAAGTAAAACCACAGTTCAATCATGATGCAATACTTCCTTCATTTCACAATACAATAATGATTAGGAAGATTCATGGTGAACTTAAAGAGATAATTGATGAGACTGGACCTTTATTTGCTACTTCAGCAAATAAACATAATCGTGATGTATTAGAATCATGAGAAAAAGTAGAAGAGACATTTGGAGTTTTAACAAATAGATCTAATACAACAAACAAAAAACCATCTAAGATAATATCATTGGTAGATGGTGAAGTTAAAACAATAAGAGAGTAGGAAAATATGAAAGATTTAAGAATAGAAGAATTAATTAAAGCTGAACAGAATAGGCAGGACACTCATGTTGAGCTTATTGCTTCAGAAAACTTTGTATCAAAAGATGTACTAGAAGCATCAGGATCAATTTTAACAAACAAATACGCAGAAGGTTACCCATTTAGAAGATACTATGGTGGTTGCGAACATGTTGATGAAATTGAACAATTAGCAATTGATAGAATCAAAGAATTATTCAATGCTAAATTTGCAAACGTGCAACCACACTCAGGTTCACAAGCAAACTTTGGAGCATATAATGCAGTATTAGAACCAGGAGACAAAATTCTTGGGATGGCATTAGATGCCGGTGGACACTTGACACATGGATTCCATGTTTCATCTTCATCAAAATACTTTACAGCTGAATCATATGGTGTAGATAAAGAAACACACTTAATTGATTTCGAAGATGTTAGAGCAAAAGCTTTAGAATTCAAACCAAAATTAATTATTTGTGGAGCATCAGCATATTCAAGAGTAATTGACTTTGCTAAGTTCAGAGAAATTGCTGATGAAGTAGGAGCATTGCTATTAGCAGACGTTGCTCATATAGCTGGATTGATTGTTGCAGGTCAACATCCAAATCCATTTGACTTTGGAGTAGATATTGTTACTTCAACAACACATAAAACTTTAAGAGGAGCAAGAGGAGGAATTATTTTAACTAATAATGAAGAGATTGCTACTAAGATAGACAGATCAATCTTCCCAAGTACTCAAGGTGGACCTCTAATGAACTTAATAGCTGGTAAAGCAGTTGCTTTCTATGAAGCATTACAACCAGAGTTCATTGAATACCAAAAACAAGTTGTGCTTAATGCTAAAGCATTTGCAAATAGATTACTTGAACAAGGATTCTCACTAGTTGCCGATGGAACAGATAACCATTTAATCCTAGTTAATGTTAAAAAATCATTTGGAATCACAGGTCAAGAAGCAGAAGATGTAATGCATAAAGTAAATATTACATTAAACAAAAATTCAATACCATTTGATGATGAATCTCCAAGAATTACTTCTGGAATTAGAGTAGGAACTCCTGCTATGACAACAAAAGGTTGAATCGAAGAAGACTTCATTAAACTTTCAGACATTATGGTTAAAGTATTTAAAAATATTGAAGACGAAAATGTAATTGCAGAATCAAAACAAGAAATTTTAGACTTAATTAAAGTCGCAAATAGAAACGAGGAATTCAATGGCTAATGTAACAGTGGTTAATCACCCATTAATTCAACATAAACTAACTCATATTAGAAAAAAGGATACAACTTCAAAAGAGTTCAAAGAATTCTTAGATGAAATTACAAGATTAATGGCATATGAAGTTCTTAAAGATATCCATTTAGAAGAAATTGAAATCGAAACTCCTATTGCTAAGACAACAGGAGTACAAATTTCAGAAAGAGTTAATCTATATCCTATATTAAGAGCAGGTCAAGGAATGGTAGAAGGATTTACAACTACAATCCCTAATGCTAAAGTAGGACATATAGGAATGTATAGAGATGAAGAAACTCTACAACCAGTTGAATATCTATTCAAGTACCCTAAAGATACTGAAAAAGATACTTACAACATTATTATTGACCCAATGTTAGCTACTGGTGGATCAGCAATAGCTGCTATTGAAAAACTTAAAGAGAAAGGTATAGAAAATCTAAAATTCGTTGCCCTTCTAGGTTCTCAATACGCTATTGATAAAATAACAGAGAAACATCCTGATGTAGAAATATTTATTGCAGCAATAGATCCTGAATTAAATGAAAATGGATATATTGTACCTGGATTAGGTGATGCAGGGGATAGAATATTTGGAACAAAATAAACTCAATAGAGTTTATTTTTCTTATCAATTTACTTTTCAATGTATTATTAATGATAAAATTATAATATATACATTATGAGCAAAAGAGTAGACGTATCAAAACACTATGGTGTTTTAAGAAAAGCCGAAGATTTATCATTTGAAGTTCTTGAATTAATGAAGCAAGATAAATTTTCTAATGCAACACCTGAACAATTAAAAGAACATACAAAAGATTATAAAAATAGATTAAATAATGGAGAAACATTAGATGACATTATGGCAGAAGCATTCGCTTCTGCATATAGAGCAGTTCAAATAGTGTACGGAATCAATTTATATAGAGTTCAGTTAATGGGTGGGTATGCTTTACACCACGGTGATGTTGCTGAAATGAAAACTGGTGAAGGTAAAACATTAACAGCCATTGCTCCTGCTTATTTAAATGCACTAGAAGGAAAAGGTGTTCATGTTATTACAGTTAATGAATATCTTTCTGGCCGTGATTCACTTAACACAGGTAGAGTATTCTCTATCTTAGGGTTAACAACTGGATCAATTACATCTGAAATGGAAAAACCAAAGAAGATGGAAGAGTATAGTAAAGATATTACATATATGACTAACTCTGAAGTTGGTTTTGACTACCTAAGAGATAACTTAGTTCAATCTATGGAAGAGAAAACACAAAGACCACTTAACTATGCAATAGTTGATGAGGTTGATTCAGTGTTAATCGATGAAGCTAGAACACCTCTAATCATTTCAGGTGGTTCAGATGTTACAGAAGAAGACTATATCAAAGCAAATGAGATAGTTGTTAAGCTTCAAGAAGGAGATTATGAGTTTGATAAAGAAACAAATCAAGCTTACTTAACACCACAAGGTGCTTCATTCATTGAAAAAGAACTTAACTTACTTAACTTATACTCTTATGAGAACTCAGAATTAGTTCATAGAATTCATAATGCACTACAAGCACACTTTAGATTTGAAGAAGGTGTAGATTATGCAGTTAAAGATGATGAAATTGTCTTAATAGATATATTTACTGGTAGATTCCTAGAAGGAAGACAATACTCTAACGGACTAAACCAAGCTATTGAAGCAAAAGAAGGAATCAAGATTAAACCTGAGACTAAAACCTTCGCTTCTATTACATATCAAAACTTCTTTAGAATGTATAAGAAGCTTTCAGGTATGTCAGGAACTGCTCAAGCAGAACAAGAAGAGCTATCAGCAGTTTATAACATGAGAGTAATTCCAATTCCTACTAATAGACCTGTAATCAGGGATGATAAACCAGACCTAGTATTCTCAACTTCAGCAGTTAAATTCGAAATGATAGTTGAAAAGGTTATTGAAGTACATAAAACAAAACAACCTATCCTAGTTGGTACAAGATCAGTTACAGATTCAGAGTTTGTTTCTAAGATGTTGACTGAAAAAGGTATTAAACATGAAGTTCTTAATGCTAAGAACCATGCTAGAGAAGCAGAAATCATTGCAAGAGCTGGAGAAGTTGGAGCAATTACGATTTCTACTAACATGGCAGGTCGTGGAACTGATATTAAACTTGGTGAAGGTGTAAGAGAACTGGGAGGATTATTCGTTATAGGTTCAGAAAGACATGAATCAAGACGTATTGATGACCAGCTAAGAGGTAGAGCAGGTAGACAAGGTGATGTTGGTACATCTCAATTCCTAGTTTCACTAGAAGATGAGATAATGCAAAGAGCAGGTCTACAAAAAGTTAAGAAATTCATGGGTTCATTAGATAGAAATCCTATTGAATCTAAATTAGTTTCAAAAGCTTTAACTAATGCACAGAAAAAACTTGAAGGTCTTAACTATGACTCAAGAAAATCAGTTATTGAATATGATGACGTATTAAATCAACAAAGGTTATTAACATATAAACAAAGAGATCTTGTTCTTACAAGTGAAAAGATGGATGAAATAACAAAAAGTATGATTGAAGGATTCATTGAATCAATAGCAAATGACAAACATTCATATGTTGGTGGAGTATTCAAGTCAGAAAACTTCATTTCATTGTTAAACTTCAACATTGATGGTATTAATTTACCAATTAAGGAAGTTTCTAGAGAAGAAGCAGTTGAATTTGTGAAATCAAAACTAATAAAAGTATTTGAAGATTCAATAAAAGATGAAGATCACAAAGAATTGAATGAAAGATTAAAGTCAATTATGATTTATGCAATTGATTCTTCATGACAAGATCAAATTGAAAGACTTTCCAGACTAAAAGTAGGTATCAGATATAGACAATATGCACAAAAGAACCCAGTTCAGGCATATGTTCTTGAAGCTGATAAGATGTTTGATTTCTATAGAGATGAAATCAAAAAGAAGGTTTCATTAATCAATATAAGAAACATATTTAAGAAAGAAACAATAGAATTATTCTCTAACGAAGTAAATAGAGACACTCAAGAAATATTAATAAAATAGGCCAAAACAACACAGATAATGTGTTGTTTTTCTACAAAAACCGAGTTTTTTTTTTTTTTTTTTAACTATAATTTTTATAGTATGACTAAACAAAGAAATAAGAAAACAACAGGAATATTAGCAGGAATTTTACTGACTTCTATGTTTTTCTTTGTCCCAGGTTTACAAGGTAGACAAGAAGAAAACGTTCAAGCAGTTAAAACAAACCTATCAAAAATAGATGGAAAAAAACAAGACCCAAAAGAAACAAAACCAAAATTTGAATATAAATTCATTGAATCAGGGGGAACATCATCAGCAATAGTTGCAACTATAGATGGTGTTGACCATGTTTTTGGTTGAGGGAATAACGATCTTGGACAACTAGGAGTTGGATATCAAGATACTAGCCTTTTCAATTACATGGGAAAACCAGATACAGAAGGTAAAGATGGATTAAAAAGACTAAATACATATGTATCACGTATGGATGAAAATAACCCATTCCCAAACTCAATAAGAGCACTTCCAACACCTGAGGACATTAACGTTGATGGTGGAGCCTCAGGTATCCAAGGTGAAGTTGTTGATGTTGTTATGGGAGAAGGAACAACATATATTGCAATTAGACCAACTGGACAAGAAAACATTGATATTTGAACTACTGGTACAAATATTTATGGGCAATTAGGTAACGGTTATGGACAAAACTGAATTTTCAAAAATCCTGATAGAAATAATGCCGATGATGCAAAACCAGGAACAATATCAGATAAACAATCTATTGGTTATGGATATAGAACAGGTTGAGAGAAAATTAAATTCTATGGTGAAGATGGACAAGAAGTATTTTTCAAAGAAATCAACTCTTTAGCTTCATATAAATCAACAATTCTTTCAGCTGTTGATATAGATGGTAATGAAAGAATATTTGCTTGAGGATGAGGGGGATCAGGTTCTTTAGGAACTGGTTCATATGGAACTCTAGATAAATATGAATCTCACCAAGATTCAATGAGAGAATACGATTTCGTTCATAGAGATATTTCTGATGAACCAATCGAGATAACTAATAACTTCTTACTTCCTAAATTGGATGCATCAGGAAATGTTCAATATGATTCAAGTTTACTTCCTGATGAAAGTCAATATGGAGTTGGAGATTTAAACTACAGTAATTTACTTAGTTCTGGTTCAATGAACTACATTATGAACCCAGACCCATCTAAAGTTTATACAACAGATGATTTAAATTATCCATTTGAAACTACTTCATTACAAGATGGAGGGTGATATATTTCTTCAATAGTTACTTCTAAAACTGCAAACTATTTTGAAGCGACAAATAAACAATTTGGAACTAAAGTTATGTTCCAAGCAGGACAAACTAAAGGAGCAACTTCTTCAATATTCAGAAACACAAGTTCTGGAGATTGAAGTGCGCTTCCTCTAATTTGATATTGAGATGGAATGCCATCTGAATATCTATTTAAAGGTTCAGATATATTCCCAGCAGGAACAGATATGAGCTTGATAGATTATTCAATCTCTCCTTCAAACATAAGTTTAGGTTTAAGAATCGATGGTAGAGATCATTTAATTAACTTCAATGTTTATAATTCAACAAACTTATATAAAACTAGATACTTATCTTCACCTGCAGACTATAAAGATGAAACTGGAGCAACTTTCAATGGTAATGGTATTCCAATTAACCCATCAACAGGTGATAAATATAAGGATGGAGATGTAATTGTTTCAGATGTTAATCTAGGTTATATGTTTGATGACAAAGGTGCCCTAACTGACGATTTTGATTCTGCAGTTACAATGGGATTAAAACCAGGGGATGAAATTGTACAAGTATTTACAACATCAGATGCATATCGTCCAACTACATCAGCTTTAATTAAAACAAAAGACCCTAAAGGGAAATATGTTTACTCATTAGTGGGTTGAGGTTCAAATGCTTGATCATTATTAGATGATGAGTTTAATGAAACAGCTCATAGTTTAAGAGAACAAAATATTGAGGATACTCCTGTTCTTGTTAATGGTAGTTCTAAAAGTTCAACAAAAGCTCACTTAGGAAATAATACAACTTTATGATTAACAACTGCTCAAACAGAAGATCAATTAGCAGATAACTATCTTCTTTCAGGAAAGAATTTACATGGAACTACTCAATTCCAATATACAACTTGAGATAGATTAGTTAAGCAAGGTAGAACATTCCATTCTACAGCTTCAGATGGAAAAGAATACGGATTCTTTAGAGATCAATATGATGGACAACCAAATTCAGAAGGTAATGATCAAGGTGAATTCCTAGATATCAATCCATCAGCTAACTATACAATAGAAAATGTTACAGGTGGAGGTACATCAGTAGCATTCGATGTTAATGATGGTACTAAAAAATACAGATACTACATGGGAAATAATGAAGACAAACAAATTTCAAGTAGTATTAGTGCTAATAAAATCTCATCACCTGTTGCATTATATATTGCTTCATTCGGTATTTCCGATTCATTCAAACTAAATACAGCAACAGCTCAACAAGATGGAATCGATTTCTCAGTTGATGCTATGCACGGTGGGGAAATTGAACAATTCTTCCCTAATACACCTAACAATCCAGGTTCAGGTTCGGAAATAGATACTTCTGATAATGCAATTAGATTCTACGGTGACTTAGATCACAGTGGTAGAACAGATATAAATACAGAAGAGATAGGAACAAACAAAACTATAGCAGGTGGAAAAACAGGAAAGCTAGAATATATTGGTAGAGGTTCTAAAAACTTAGGAACAGATGAAAAGAAACCAATATATGATGACACTATTATTCCTTCAGAAGATCAAATAGAAAACTTATATAAAGAAAGATATAACTTTAGAGTTACAGGTTTACAACCTAATGCATCTTATGGTGATCTTTACGTTTCTATTAACAACCATAACCCTGTTCGTGTTGCTGGTACTCTAAAAACACAACAGTTATTCAAATATGTTGATAGTTCTGAACGTATGAGTTTTGTTGATTCAACAACTGACTCATTTAAATTCCAAACACAACTAATGTATGATATACCAGGTTATGCAGATAGAGAAAGTTCAGAAGCTTTAACTGAACAATACATCAAAGATAATACTGTAATATACTTTGAAGATCAATTAGGTAATACATTCTCAAACAACAAAACATTAACAAGTGCTAAAAACCAAGTTAATCTTGATGTTTCAGATTTAGGTAAACCAGGTAAAGACAAACCTGAGAATGGAAGTCTTCAAATTGGTGAAACTCCATATGGACAAGATGTTACTTTAACAATCTCAGGAGATTCATTACAAGCAAACACTAAATACTTCAACTTCAAAATGTTCATCGATGATGGTTCAAACGAATCAATTTGAGAAAACTCAAATGATTATTCATCAATGACAATTATTAATGAAACAGATTATATTAAGACAGCTAAGTTAGCTCAAATTTCAGAAACTGTTAAATTAATTAGTTATGATGAAATTAATAACGAAGCAAAATTCTCTCTAGATATTAGATCAGGAGATTATGTAGATTCAATAGGTAATAAAGATAAATTCTCTATTATCGATCCTTCATCAGTTACTTTAACTTCAAAAGCTAAGGATAATATTGATGCTGTTGATTCAGATATTACATTCTCAGATGTAAATATGGAATTAGATTCAAAGAATCCAACTTCAAAAGCAATATTAACTGTTGGTGATGTAAAAGCTAACACAACATATCATGATGCAGTTATTAGTGTTAAAGATAAATCTATAACACCTAAAGATGTTACTCAAAACATAGCAGGAGAATTCATTACTGATGCGAAAGAATCAGACATGGTTTCATCAGCTAAGACAGCAGCAACAACTCCTGGTTCAGATGTAGCAGCAATAGAAATTGTTATTAGAGAACATGAGTTCAATAAAGAATATGAACAATTTAACTATAAGCAAAAAGCTACAATAACAGGTAAAGGTTCAAAAGGAACTACAACATTTGATTCTGAATTTATTTCAGTAACAGATAATGGTGATGGGACTGGAACATATACCTATGAAATAACAGGATTCCAAGGTGGGGAATCAATGAAGGACTTCAAAATGGGGTTCACTGACGGTTCTAATTCAAAAACATTTAATATAGCAACTGAAATTAACTCTGCTAAGCAACAATTCACAATGGGAAATGTTGTAGAAGAAACAGGTCACACTCAAAATTCAATTTCACTATCTTACAAATTCAGTTCACCAACAAGTTGAGCTGATACAGAATCAATTGATTGAGCTAAATCATCAATGAAAGCTACATTAACTAAAGCTGATGGAACTTCATCAATAGTAAGTATTGATCAATCAAATACTTCAAATGGTAAAGTTACAACAAATGGATTAGAGAAAGAATTAACATTCACTTATTCATTAGATGCTAACGCAACTATTGAAATTACTGAAGTTTCAATCTTTGGTACTGATTATGGAATGCAAACAGAGACAGTTTCACTATCAAGTAAAACAGATGCTCTAGAAGCAGAGATAGTTACAAGTACTATTGATGCATCAAGTATAGTAGCTACAGATAATTCAATCACAATTAATGGATTTGAAACATTATCATCAGCTACAGATAAGCAATATGCATCAATATCAAAAATGACTGCAACTATTAAAGGTGGAAGTAACATTGTTAATGGAACACCATCTGCAGATAAGACTATTGAGTTAACTTCATTAACTAAAGATGTTAATAACTTAGCATTCACTGGTCTTGATGCCAATGTGAAGTATACATCAATGGAAATTTCTATAGAAGATAATCTAGCAGGATACCCAGATGCATCAATCACTATTAATCTTCCTTCAGAAGCAAGAACAGCTTCTAAAGAATTAAAAGCATCTTCATTCACTGAAGGAGATCTTTCAGTTAATGATGAAAAAGGAACTGCTACATACTCATGAACAGTTACAGATTCAGCATCAACAGAAAATATTGATACAACAAACTTCAATGTTAAAGATGATTTATCAAAAGAAGGCGGAGTTAAGTTAACTGCAGCACCTGTAGACTCAAATACAGATGTAACTTGAGCTCTTGACGGAGTAGGAGCTAATGCTTCTTACGATCAAAAGACAGGTTTACTAGAAATTAACTTCTCAGGATTAAAAAACAACATAGTTTATACTATGGCTGGATTAAAATTAGATGTAATAGATACAGATGCTTCTACAGCAGACTCTAACTTACTATCTCTAGCTCCAACTAAGAAGATAAACACACAACCAATTCCATTTGTTAAAGAAGGAATTACAATTCAATCTATAGATATGGATAACGATACATACCTAGATTCAGAATTAACTCTACATCTAGCAGATATAGTTGTTAAGGGTAACATTGAAGACTTCGATTGAAAATCAATCGATAACTTCAAAGATTCTAAAGGTAATGTTTATACAGTTTCACCAACAAATTCTTGAACAGGAACAGAAACTGTTGCTACTGATGGAACAGGTAATACAATAATAAGTGATTTAACTGTAAATGTTGTTGCACCAGCAGAAGCAATTGGTACAAATATTACATTTGTATCATATGAATATGATTCAACAACAATTACAATGAATGAGCAACTGAAAGATTACTCTTCAGCTAAGAAATTCACTCCGGAGGATACAAAACTATACGGTTCTAATGTTGAATACATAACTTCAACAACAGATAAGTTAATTCTAGATCTTGGAGCAGAAGATGAATCAGGATTAAACTATGCTGAAGTTGAATTTACAACTATTACTATAGATGGAACTCAATATGATTTATTGGCAACATCAACTAAATCAGCATCTTCATACGAAGTAGTTGGTTATCAATCAGTAGACTTAACTACACCTAAGATTGAAGCAATTAATGGAGTAACATTATCAACACCTATTGAAATAGGTCAAGTTGACTTCAGTCATGTTCCTAAAAAGACAAGCTTATTATGATTATGAATGATATTATTAACTATCTCAATCATTGGTATAGTATTATTCTTACTATGATGATTCATATTAAGATTAAGAGTTACTTCAACAACTAAACTTACAAAGACAACAGTAGAATTCACTATTACTAAAGACCTTGATTCAAACTTCTTATCACAAATAGAAGGCGCACAACTATTATTCACTCAAGATGGTGAAGAATTAACATGTGATCCTGTGTTTAAAGAAGCAGAATCAGGAGAAATTATTGTAAAATCTTCAGTTCAAAATAACGGAACACCATTAACTGGAATTAAACTAGTTAAAGAAGATAAAACAATGAAAGTATTTGGTAGAGTTGATAAAACTAAAATCAAAGTAAAAGTTAAGAGAGTATAAACACTTAATATTTAATTAAATAACATGCATTGCATGTTATTTTTTTACTTACAAGAGCATTCAATTTATGGTAATATTCATTTGATATAAAATTTACATTTATAAACACCTATGGTGTGGTAATTGTAAAAATGAAAGGAGTCCTGATGGATAAGAAGACAATCAAAAGTAAGTCATCTGATAATAAAGTAAATAAAAATGGAAATTACGGAGTATTATCACTTATGGCTATGACAATTGGAATAGTAATTGGTTCTGGTATTTTCTTTAAGAACTTATCTTTATTAGCGACTTCAGAAACAATTGGTAATTTATTAATAAGTTGAATAATTGGATCACTAATTGTTATCTCATTAGTAATAGCATATCTTGAAATCATCTCAGTAACAGAGATTTCAGGTGAACAATCAACAATAGCAAACTGAGGACGTAAGTTATTAGGTATTAGATTCGGTAAATTTGTAGGATATTACTTTACATTCATATATTTCCCAATCGTGCTATCAGCTCTATTTGAGTTCTCATCATCATTCTTACTTGATACAGTGTTTATTGCTGTTGACAAGCCTGTATGACTGCAGAATGACATAAATTACACTCTATGTATAATATTAGTTGCCTTTGTATTGCTTGCAATAGTATTAAGTATAAACTCAATACTATCAAAACCAGGTAAATACCTACAAAATATTGGTACAGCAATTAAAGTTATTCCACTAATATTTATTATTGGATTAGCAATCATGTTATTTGCGGGTGCAGGAGTTGGAAATCCAATTGTAGAACCTGGATTTAATTATGAAACAAGTAATCCTAGCGGTAATAGTAACATTCAGTTAATTCTTGCTACTATTCCAGCAATATTATTCACATTTGATGGATTCTTATTTGCAGGTGCATTATCTAAAGAAGCTAAGAAACCTTCTTCATTCAGAATATCATACATCTTATCAATGATTTTCATTGTTATAGTGTATTTATTATTCTCAGTAGGTGTTATTTACTTAGGTTCACCAGATCAAACGCTAGTAAGCAACTCAGCTGAATTTGGTACAATAACAAATGCTATATATAATGTGTTTGGTTATACTAAAGTATCAGAAATATTATCGATGTTAACATCAATTATAATAACTATATCAATATTAACATCGGCTTCAGGTTGTTCAATAGCTGCGGGTAGATCATTATCTGATTTATCAGTTCATAATGCTGTTAAAGATTCTGAATTTAAATACATAACTAGAAATAAGAGTGGTGTATCTGAAGGGGCAGGACTTTATATCCTATTCCTAACTATAATTTGATTTGTACTTTCAATTTCAATGGATACATACATTGTAATTGAAGGTGGAGATTCATTAGTAATAGCAGATTTCTCTTCTAACCTAATTATTATCTTTGCATTCTTTATATTTGCAACTATAGTTATAGGTGGATTACTAAATAGAATGAGAAGACCTGATAAATTAGATGAAAAAGGAAACGTAATTAAGAATGGGACAAGAGTTCCAGTTAAAAAGAACATTTTATTTATTCCTTCAGCAATAATTTCAGTTATTTTAACTTTTATTATTACAATATATTTTGGATATAGTATATTTGAACCAATCTTCCATGGAGATTTCAAAGATCCAGTCACATTAATGAAAGTAGTTTACTCAATCGTGTTCATATCAATGATAGTTCTGTCATACATATGACATTCAATTGCAACATTCAGACTTAAACCTGAATACTTACTTAAAAAAGAAAGAGCTGTTGCTAAATATTATGGTGAACTATCAGATATTGATGATCAATCTTCAATCGATGAAGAGTTAGTAAGAAGAAAACTTAAGAACTTAGAAGATAAACTAGAGAAGATCGGAAACAAAGCTTTAGAGTACAAAGAAAAAGCAGAAACAATGGAACTTGAGATCAAGAACCTTAAAAAGAAATAGTCTATGACTATTTTTTTATACAAAAATATATAAAAAAAATACAAAAATATATAATTTGGGTGTATAATGAAGTTGTAAAAGATATGGACGCTAGAAAAAAAAGAAATTACGAATGCAAATATTCAATAAATAAAGATGAATCATTAAAACGGAGTGAAGAAAATGTAAAAGCTGCTTATCAGCTTATACGGAAAAAGGTTACTTGTAAGAAATTATCATGACTTGATCAAACAATTCAAGATAATCCCAATTATGAACATAAAGCTGCTATAGCAATGTACATATATTTCAATAAAAGTGATAAAGTTTCCAAAATGAAATATCCAAATCTATTTAGAGTGATGAACGAATTTGAAGAATCAGTTCAAAGAGCAATAGATGATGATCCATACTTTGAAATATTTAAAATATATGAGCTAAGAAGAAATAAACATTCAGCTAAGAAGTTTATATCAGAAGCTAGAAGTCATATTAATAGAATGATTGAAGAAGAAGGCATTTCAATTAATCAAATTGCTGATTACACAGGAATAAAATATGCCAACTTATACAACTTCTTAGTTAAAGAAGAAGATGGAAAGATAAAACTAGAGAAAGTTCATAAAACATTATGACTATTATGAGGAATGAGAGAAGGAGTTCCTATAGAAGAAGCCTTAAAGATTCATAAAGAGAAAATAAAGAGACTTTGAGAGCATTGAAAAGTAGATATAGAATAACTCAATAAATGTGAGTATAAACATTTGGTCGGTGGAGGAATATTAAAGGAGAATAAAATGGCAGAAGCTAAAAAAACAGTAGCAAAGACAACAAAGAAAGCTACTACTAAAACAACAACAGCTAAATCAACAGCTAAAAAACCAGCAGCTAAATCAACAGCTGCTAAAAAACCTGCTGCAAAGAAACCAGCAGCAAAAACAACTGTTAAAAAGAACACTAAAAAGGCAAGTGATAGAAATACAGCTGAAAGAGAGATAGCTAAAATCATGAGAGCGGCTAAAAAAGGTGAAACAGTTGCCGCAGGTAAGGTTGTAATCAAATCAAAACCTAAAAAACCTGAATTACCAGTATTAATGGATGTTAAAAACATTAAAAAATCTTATGGTAAAGTAGAAGTTCTAAGAGGAATTAACTTTACAATTAGACAAGGAGAGAGAGTTGCTATCGTTGGTGCTAACGGTGCCGGTAAATCAACTCTATCTGAAATTATTGCTAGAGTTAAAGACTCTACAAGTGGAAAGATTAGTTACTTCTTTGAAGAAGGAGCTAAAGAATCTAAAGGAAAAGGAAATATATCTAAACATATAGGTATTCAATTCCAAGATTCTTCATATCCTGACTACTATAAAGTAAGTGACTTAGTTGACTTCGTTATCGGAGCTGCTAAACTAGATATTTCTGAAGAAGAACTAGATCAACTATATGAAACATTTGATCTAAACAACTTAAAATATGAAGTTGCTAAAGGATTATCAGGTGGACAACAACAAAGACTAAATATTTTACTAGCAATCGTAAATAACCCAAGTCTATTAATACTTGATGAGGTTGGAACAGGGCTTGATGTTGAATCAAGAACTAAAATTAAGTCATATATTAAATCATATGCAGAAGAGCATGATGCAGCAATACTATTAGTTTCACATAACTCTGATGAAGTAATGGAACTTGTAGATAGAGTAATCGTTATTCATAATGGTGAAATATTTGAAGATAGAATGCTTGATGAAATTGTTAAAGAATGAAAACAATTTGACAATTACATGAACAACTTATATCTAAATGTATTCAAAAAAGATTTAGATTTAAGAGCAAACAACTCAGGTAGACAAAAAGGGAAAAAATAAAAATGAAATCATTATATAAATTACAAGCGAAAGGATGATTTTCAAATATTATGAATAAGATGGACTTCGTAATGACATTTATGTTCTTAGTAGTCCTTGGATCATTTATATCATTTGGATTTGATTACAGTAATGCTAATGAAAAAGCACAGTTATCAAGTTTAAATATAACAATGATCTCATCAATAGTATTATTAATGGTGGCTTCATCATCAATCAATACTTTTGGTATCTCATTCTACGAAATGAAAGAATCAGTTCTATTAAAAAGAATTGGTGCTACTGAAATAACTAAGATTCAAGCCGTAGGAGCCTTTGTGCTTTGAGGAATGACATCTATGTTAATGATCATTGGTTGAATGGCAGTTATAGTTGGTGTTTGTCAAATACCAGCTGTAGCAAACTTAACAGGTGGAGCTCTATATGTTCTACCAGATGCATGACAAAATGTAAATTGAGTAGGTGTAGTTCTAGCTATAGTTATTACTATGGTTTCATTCTATGCAATAGCATTCCTATTGGTATCAGTTTCTAAAAACTCAAACTCATATCAAATACTTTCTACATTCTACTTCTTCCTAATATCATTCTTAGGAGGAGCATATACACCTAATGCAGACATTCTTTGAATGGACGTAATAGGTTTCCTATCTCCATTAGGTTGAGGTAGAGACTTAATGTCAGCTTCTATGCAAGGAGTTGGAGTAGGTCAGATATTTGATTTCGTTCATGGATATGATGTATTATTCAACGGAATTGATAAAGGTACATATGATTCTATACACTCAAGTATAGAAGGACAAACATTTGGACAATTGAAGTTATTGGCAATAGGAAGTGGCCTTAACTTCCCAGATATTTCAAATTGAGATGAAATTAAAGATTTAACAATCACTGCAGATCAAACTAATGAGCTAATAGGATTTATGGCTCCTAAAGAATTTACAGGATTAAAGGCATTAGGTAATATATTAATGCCAATTATATACGGAGGACTTGCAATGTTTGGTTCAGCCAAATTATTCAAGTGAGACTAGGAGGTTAATATGGGATCATTATATAAATTAATTACAAAAACAAATTTAAAGTCACCAACATTAGCCTTTCCATTAGTAATGCCTGTTATATTCTTACTATTATATTCAACAGGTGTTCCTTCAGGAATGGATCAATCAATGATTGATGCAAGAGTAGCATTGTTCTACACAACTATTTTATCAATAACAACAATGCAATCAGGATTAATGGGATTCGGTATTAACTTTATCTCATTAAAGAAATCAGTTATGCTTAAAAGAATAGGTGCAACTGAATTAACAAAAACAGATGTTATATTAGCTACAGCTTTATTTGGTTTAACACTATGATTAATATCATTTGTATTTATTACAATTGTTATATCATTATTATCATTTATGCACGTATATTCTTCAACAGCTGGAATTTCAATTGTTGGAGGAATTGCTTCAGTAACTGATAAAACAACATATGCAACTATGTTTGGATGAATAGGTTACATAAACTGAGGAAGATTAATCTTTGCTACTCTAGTTATGCTTTACACATCATACGGATTAGGATTATTATTTACTTCATCAGCTAAAGATGAACAATCATACATGGGACTTGCTATGTTATACTTCTTCTTTGCTGGATTCATTGGAGGACTTATGTTCCCTGGTGATATCCCTGGATGAATGCAAGCAATAGGATATGTTATCCCTCACTCATACATTGGAAATATTTATGATTGAGTTGCTGGTGGTGATATTACTATATGAAATATGCAAAATGTTTCGAATGGTATAGCATTATTATTATCAACAATCATTCCAATATTCTTTGGAACAATATTCATATTTGCAGCAATTAAAACACTGAAATTTGACTAACAAATGACCACAATTAGTGGTCATTTTTCTTTCAGGAAATTTAATAAACATTAAA
>CAYUKZ010000009.1:0-21876 GCA_964445515.1 uncultured Mycoplasma sp.
GCTGCTTCATCTCTAGCAACAGGTTTAACTTCAACTTGTTGTTGTCCTAGAGCTGCTTTAGCTTCATTTACTAAATGACCAAATTGTTCGATGTCATTAACAGCTATATCTGCTAACATCTTTCTGTTCATTTCGATTTGTGCTTTCTTTAATCCATTAATGAATTGTGAGTATGACATTTCATACATTCTTGTAGCTGCATTAATTCTCTTAATTCACAGCTTTCTCATATCTCTCTTAACTTGTTTTCTATCTCTGAATGCATATTCTCTTGCTTGTCTAACAGCTTCTTTAGCTGTTCTAAAACCGATATGCTTGTGACCGTAATAACCTTTAGCTAGTTTTAAGATCTTCTTATGTCTTGCTCTTTTTGTTACTGCAGATTTTACTCTTGCCATGTTTTACCTCTTTCTGTTAACCTATATATAAACATTAAATAATGTCTTTATATCTGTTAGCATCTCCTTTTGATAAATAAGTAGCTTTTCTAGCTTGTCTTTTGTTCTTAGTAGTCTTGTTTGCAAATAAGTGAGATGTTTTTGATGAGTTTCTTTTTATTTTTCCTGATTTAGTTCTTTTCATTCTTTTTGAAACAGAACTTTTTGTTTTCATTTTAGGCATGATGCCTCCTTTTCAATTTTTATTTTATTTATAGATACTTATAAGCGATCTATTTGCTCATTGAATGTAAACTATTTATAGTCAGTACTTTTGACTTATTTGTTAGGCATTAATAAAACATCTAAAAATCTTCCATTAACCATTTTAGGTGGTTTATCTGGTGTTGAGATGTCTGATAATGATTCTACGAAGTTGTTTAATGTTTCTTTACCAACTTCTGTGTTAGCTAATTCTCTACCTCTAAAAGATAAAGATACTTTAACTCTGTTACCTTTTTCTAAGAATCCTCTAGCTGACTTGATTTTAACTTCAAGATCATGAGTACCTATGTTAGGTCTTAATCTTACTTCTTTAGTTTCGATTACCTTTTGATTCTTTTTGGCTTCAGATTCTTTTTTCTTTCTTTCGTATTTGAATTTTCCATAATCTATTATTTTAGCAACAGGTGGATTACCATTTGCCGCTATTAATACTAAATCTAATTCAAATTCATCAGCTTTATTTAAAGCTTCTTCTTTAGAAAGAACACCCAGTTTTTCACCATTAGGGTCAATAACTAGTAATTCTTTAGCTCTGATATCTTCGTTAATGAAATCTCTATGAGTTTCTCTTTGTCTTCCTTGATATCTTTTTTTAATTTTGATTGCTATATTAATCAGCCTCCGTTTGTTTTTTAGTAAGAGTTACTCTTACTTATTTAAATTCTTATAAGAATGTAAATAAATAAAAGTGATATCTCCTATGAAGGGATATCACTCTCTCAATGTAGCTTTAAGATTAAATTTAATGATAATTATTTATATATTACGTAATTTTAGGTTGCATTCAAATAATTTGCTAATCTGAATGTCTTAATTTCATTAAATTTATATCTTAAACAAATGCAACATTACCCAGGTACCTTGGTACAAGCTCAGGTGAGAAATTTATTCCACTTTCATTTATTTACTTAATAATTATATAAAAAAATGGTTAATATTGTATGAATTAATTCTTTTTTTATTAAAAAATAGCATTTTGATGCTATTTTATTAGATCTAATGAAGATTGATAGAATAATACTTTACGCTTTTCATCTTCAACAAGATTCTTATCAGCATTATCTACAAACTTCTTATTAGAAAGCATTCCATTAGCTCTCTTAAGCTCGAATTCAATCTTTCCTTTGATATCTTCTTTAAGATCTGTGATAGATTTATTATCACTACCTTCAAATCTAGAATATATAATACCAACTCCAGGGAATATCTCTATATCTGAATATTCTTCTTTCTTTTCATTAGTTACATATGCATTTAAATATGAAATATATTTATTGATGAATTCAATTTCAATTGAATTCTCAGTATCTACATATATTTCTGCTTGTAACCCAGAAGTGAACTCAGGTTTTGAGTTAATTGTTCTAGCAGATTTAAGTACTGCCAACAATTGATCTATGCTTTTATCTGATTCGCATTCTATTTCTATGAATCTTTCTTGTAAAATTGACTCTTTTAATTCAATTATCTCTTTCATCCCTTGATATATCTCTTCAGTAATGAATGGAATTAAAGGATGAAGTATTTTTATTAACTCAGTAAAGATGATAATTGCATTTTCAACTTGTAATCTTTCATTTTTATCTTGTTTAACAAATTCAAGATAGTTATTTGCAAAATCATCGAATACTAACTTATTCATTTCATTAAAAATGATTGCTAAGTTGTATTCTTCAATGTTTGAATCCATTACTTTCTTGAATGATTTAATCTTATTAACAATATATTTATCAATCTTAGTTAAATCTAATTCATTTATTGACTTGATAGTTACTTTTTCTTCACCTGCTAATAATTTCAATAGTTTTGCAGAGTTGAATAATTTATTATTTAAGTCTCAAGCAGAATTAATCTTAGTTTCATTGAACTTAATGTCTTGACCAGGTGTTGAGTTACCAAGAACAAATGATCTAAGAGCATCTGAACCTCATTTTTCAATAACATCCATTGGATCAATACCATTACCTAATGACTTAGACATCTTCTTACCTTTAGCATCTCTCATTAATCCATGAATAACTGCTTTCTTGAATGGAGATCTACCATCAAGTTCTAATGATTGATAAATCATTCTTGAAACTCAGAATAGAATAATGTCATACCCTGTAAATAATGTATCGGATAAGTATGAAGGGTTCTCTGATCTTGAAATAACTTCTTCATCTTTAAATACTATTGGTCATAAAGCTGAAGAGAATCATGTATCTAATACATCTTCATCTTGTTTTCAGCCTTCACCAGGTGTTTCTATTTGAACTTTAATCTCATCACCTTTATATCAAGCGGGAATTCTATGTCCTCATCATAATTGTCTAGAAACACATCAATCTTCCATTCCATCTAATCATGTTTTATAAACATCTTCGAATCTAGAAGGATAGAAATCAACTTTCTTATCTGCATCAGATTGAGCTTCTTTAGACATCTTAGCTAAATGAGATGATTTTAAGAATCATTGTTTAGATAATAGAGGTTCCACTATTGCCCCAGATCTATCTGAGATACCAACAGAGTTATTATGTTCTTCTATTGATTCTAATTTACCTTCAGAATCTAGTTTTTCAATTAATTTCTTTCTTGCTTCAAATCTATCAATACCATTGAACTCTCCGCAAGCATCATTTAATGTTGCATCTTCATTCATTACATTAATAAACTCTAGGTTATGTTTCTTACCAAGCTCGTAATCATTAAAATCATGTGCTGGTGTTACTTTAAGAGCACCAGTTCCAAATTCCATATCAACATATTCGTCAGCATGTACTTTTAATGCTTTTCCATTAGATGGATTAATAACATTCTTACCTACTAAATTTGAATATCTTTCATCATTAGGGTTAACGAATACTGCTGTATCACCAAACATTGTTTCAGGTCTAGTTGTAGCTATAACTAAATAGTCTTCTGAACCTTCTATTTGGTATCTAATGTTATAAAGTTTAGATAATTTATCTTCATGGTTAATCTCAATGTTAGAGATAGCAGTTTTTAATACTGGATCTCAATTAATAAGTCTTTCACCTTTGTAGATTAAACCTTTTTCAAATAGTTTAACAAATGTATCAAGAACTATTTCATTAACATCTTCATCAAGAGTGAATTTAGTTTTATTATAATCTAGTGCTATACCTAATTTATCTCATTGAGCTTCTATGTTTGAGGCATATTCGTCTTTTCAATCTCAAATCTTAGAAACAAATTCTTCTCTTCCGTAATCAAAACGGTTTTTGCCTTCTTCTTCAAATAACTTTTTCTCAACCTTAGCTTGAGTTGCTATTCCAGCATGATCCATACCTGGATATCATATTGAATCAAATCCAGATAATTGTTTATATCTAATTAGCATATCTGGATAATATGAGTTTCATGCATGTCCCAAATGAAGTTTACCAGTTACATTTGGTGGAGGCATAATTATAGAGAATGATTTGTTCCCTTTATTTTCATTTTTAAAATAACCATTCTTTTTTCAGAATGATTGAATTTTTAAATCTGTTGTTGATGGATTGTATTTATTTTCCATAATATATAAATTATACTATAACAAATAACAAAACAACCTTATAGGTTGTTTTGTTCTTCATAAATATTGTCTGTGATTACTGTTGCGGCAGCAAATCCCATTGAATTTCCAACTCCTCTAAACTTATCTAACATTGGTTCTATTAAATATATAGTGAAGAAGTAGTTGGGATTCAACCCAAGAGTTGATAGTAGACCTAATATAATGGCTACATCAGCTCCAGGAACTCCTGTCATACCTAATGTCATAACTAGGATTAACGGAACCATGACTGTAATCATTAATATCGACATAATCATAGTTAAATGATTACCGCTAATTAATGGCTCACCTTGTATCATAGTAAATATAACTATTAATGCTGGATAGAATCCACCACACATACTGTAACCCATAAAAGTACTTAATGTTGGTGTTGTTTCTACAACTTCTTGTTTTAACCCAAGTTTACTTACGTAATCAACTGTTATTGGATAAAGTATTGGTGCTGATTGAACGGCAAAATCATTTAATGCATATGTCTTAGTTAATGAATTTAACTCCTTTTTAGATAGTTCCTTTTTATTTGATCTACCTAGACTTACAATTGCATACTCTATACTTCATACTACTATTAAACCTGCAAAGAATATTACAGTAAATAGAATCAATGAATCTAAAGTTCCTATGAATGCATTCTGATAGTTAGCGAATAATACTATAAGCATTCCTAATATTACATAGGGAACCATATATGCAATTCAATGAAGAAGCACTCTTATACCTTCTTTCATTTTTTCTAGGAACCCAATTAACTTTTCTCCTCAATCATGAAGATATAAGTGAAGAATGTTCATAGTCAAGGCAAATATACCTGCTAATATTATGGAAATAATAACTATGATTCCATAATTTACTAATATCGTGTTTATAAACCTTTCTAACTCTGGTCAAATACCACCGAATATTCCTGTTGCATCTTTACTTGCTAAATCTCCACCTAATTGCATTCAATCTTTCATTAAATACATAATTGGAGCAAATAATAATGCTACTATAATTCCTAATAATGTCATACCTCATAATGAAAGGAATGATATTGTTAGTAATTTCCTATTACTATGGTGGTGTCTAGTATTTGTGAATGTTGTAGACACCATTGTGAATATATAGATCGGTAGGATAGATAATAACAACATCATAAATAATGTTCATGCCATTGTTAATCACATATATATGCTATCTGCTATTTTTTGTGATTGATCTATTCCATCTATTATATTCTCTTTCATCAATGATGAAACAATTAAGTAATATATACCTATTGAAAATCCTATTATTAAGGATATTAATAGAGTATGTTTATTCTTTGTTACTTGTAATATGAATACAACTAAATATCCTATTAACATTAATACTAATGTTAAGGATACTCAGAAGTATTCTCCAAAGTGTGTAAAGGCGAATAAAATGTCTTTCATTTTTTTCCTCCTATTTTATTTCAATATAAAAATAATACTATTTTCCTTTTATATTGACAAAAGTCAGTTGCCGAAATGAATCTAAGCTTCCTAAGGTAAGTATTTTTCCATTAAATACTTTAGCATTAATATTATACATTAAAAAACTAACCCATAGGGTTAGTTAATGTTATTCAAGATTCTCAATTAATTTTTCAAATCTTTCTGGAGTAAGTTCTGATGTTGATTTCAAATTTAAGAAGCATCTTTTAAGATCGGAGTGGAAATCAATTCCAATACTAATCATTAAAGCTGAATTGATTGCATCAATCCCAACTTGTGAATCTTCTATAGCCACACATTCTCAAGGTCTGATGTTCAATAACTTTGCAGCCTTTAAGAATATGTCTGGTTCTGGTTTGATATTTTTAATCTTTGTAGGATCTACAACAATATCAATATACTCCATTAAACCAATATTCTTAATTATTGCTTCAGCATTCTTACTTATAGAAGCAACTGCAACTTTATAATTATTATTTTTTAAATACTTTAAAAATTCTATAATACCTGGAAGAACTTCGTCAATTGTCACTTCAGAAAGGAACTCTTTGTATAAATCATTTTTTTTATTTTTAACAATCTCGAATTCTTCTTCAGTTATTCTTTTATTAAATATATTTAAAATTTTTTCTAGTGTAGCGGTTCTCGAAAGACCTCTCAACTCATGTTGAATTGATTGGTCCATATTAATATCAATTAGTCTAACAGCTCTTTTTCAAGCTATGAAATGGTAAAGATCTGTATTTGCTAATACTCCATCAAAATCAAATATAACTGCTTTTATAACATTTTTCTTATACATAAATAAATTATATATTATAAAGCTACTGTTAAATTATCTTTAAGAGTAACTAGTTCTCCTTTGACTTTGAATTGAATTTCCTTTTCACTTTCTTTTGTGAATGTTATGTTTTCTTTGTCAAGAACAACTTCAATTCTTTCGCCTTCAAAGTAGAATGCGAATTTAATGTTGTTTCATTTTTCTGGAAGGTTTGGTTCAATACTGAATTCACCATTTTGATTTTTGATTCCACCAAATCCCACAATGATAGCTTGAAGCATTCCCCCAATTGATGCTGAGTGAATACCATTATCACATGATCCCATATTTGTACCAAGATCAATAGCTGATGCTTTAAGGAAGAATTCATAAGCTAATTCCTTATTGTCAGCATAGTTAGCTGTAATCGTATGCATACTTAGAGAAAGAGAAGAATGATGGAATGTCCTGTCCTCGTAGTATTTTCAGTTCTTTTGAATTACTTCTGGGTCAAACAAGAATCCCAATGTATACATAAGTGCAACTATATCAGCTTGTTTTAGTGCTTGATAATCATTCAATTCTGGGAAAGTGTAATCCTTTCATAGTTGTGAAGGATTTTCTTTGTAGAACAATGTGTCAATTTGGTCAAGTTTTAAGAATGTATCATTCTCAGGAATAATACCATCTTCATTTGGTTGTGGTAAATAGATTTTATCTACCATTGATTTAATTTTCGTCTCAAGGTTAACTAAATCAATTTTAGAGTTAAGATTTTCATATGTTTCTGTCTCTCTAATATTTTCGATATATTCTAGAGTTTTAGAAAGATTGAATCATACCATGTAATTTGTTCATGCATTGTTATCAATATTTTCTTTATATTCATTTGGTCCAGTTACTTTTGTTATTTCATATCTATCTAAATCAGAATTGTATTCCAATCTATTAGTTCAGAATCTAGCTGTATCAAAGAATACTTCATAACCGTAGTTATTCATAAACTCTTTATCTTTAGTAGCTACATCATATTGATATATAGCTCAAGTTATACATGCTCCTATATGAAGTTGATTATAAGCGGGTCAAACCTTAATTCTTTTACCTTCTTTTCTATCAACTGCACCTCAAGTAGGGCATGACTCACCTTTATCATGTCATGTAGTCTCTCATGGTCACATCATACCTTCATAGTTATTCTCTTTTCCTTTAATGTAAGCAGAGTTTCTTACGAAGTATCTATGTTTCAATAAGTTGTTTGCTACTTCTGGTTTAGCATATAAGAAGTATGGTCATATAAATATTTCTGTATCTCAGAAGGTATGTCCTTTATATTCTTCACCTGCAAAACCTTTGGCTTCGATATTGGCTCTTCAATCATGAATAGGAGTAAATCTTCTTATTTGATATTGGGCAAATCTTGTAGAGATAATATCTCAATCTTGATCTGTATCAATTTTGATTTCCATTTCCTTTCATCATTCGTTTCATTTATTTGAGTTATTTTCTAATAACTCATCAAATCTTTTGTTTTCAATGTTTTGAATTTCTTTTTTAGATTTTTCTCTTAAATCATTTAATGAAATTTCATTTTCATGATATTCGATATCTCTAGAAGTGTTTAATCTTGTAATAACTTCTATTTCTAGAATATCATTTTCTTTTAATTCAACTTCATTAGTTTCCATTAATGTTCTTCTAGCATAACCGTATGCTGATGAAAGTTTAGGAGACTTTTCAATTTTAACTCCATTAACATAAACATTAATTATTTTGTTTCAGACGAATTCTATTCTTGATTCAATAGTAGTTAATACATATTCAAGAATTCCATCTTCATAAGTTTGATCTGTATCTTCGAAATGTTGTGCTCCTGAATTAGAGACTTGTGCATTAATACCAGATTGTACAGAGATGACTGAATCTTTACTTACTTTATATGTTGCTTTTTGAGCCATTAAGTGTAAATCATCTAATGATACGAATCTTTCATATTTTGCTTTTAGAATATCTCCTTCTTCAGAAGTTCATTCAACTTCTCTAGTTACAAGTCCATTTTTAAGATTGATATTTCTATCGTAATCATTTAATTTACCAACCATTAAGTTAAAGGGGTTTCCATTTAAGGTAACATTTAGATCTCATATATTAGCCGCATTAGGAAGTTCAGAAACTTCTGGTCCAGCTACTTGATCAAATGTAGAAGAAACATATAATCCAACATGTTTATTTGGATATTCCTCTTCATGAGCAGTTCTAGAACCAATATATCCATTACCAGTTGATAAGATAGTTTCAAATTTACCTTGATTAAAAGCTGAAAACTCTTTTTCAGTAACTATTCAGTTTTTATTTTCTCCTGTACCTTTATAATAATCTAATCATTTGTTGTTTTCCATTACAATGTTAACTCCTTTAATTTGTTTATGTCAGTTTCTTTAACTTGTACTATTGTGTTTGAAATGTTAAAGTTATCATATGAGATAAATTCAACTTTTCTGTATTCTCCTTTGATTAATTTCTCATCGGAGATTAATGTTTCTATTTTATCAAGATCTAATTTAGTAACAATATATTTACTATTGTAAGAAATTCAAATAAATATTTCTTTATCTGTTATTTCTAAAGTATATTTTGTTTTATTTAATGATGAAGTTCTTACTTCAATACTTAGTTTAGAGTTTTCGATATTTAAATCATCTACTTCTTTATCAAATCAGTTGCTTAATACAACATCTTTATGTTTAATTTCTTTACTTTGTTTATATTTAGCTATTAATTTTTTATATTCATCTTTAGCATCTTTTGAAATTTCATCTTTCAGATCTTTATTTTCTTTAGCAATCATTTTGTTAATTGCATTTAACTCATTTTTGTATTCTTTTTCAATAGCTGAATACTCTGGAGTTTGTTTATTTGTTGATTTTATTCTTTTTGAATAAGTTGTGTTTAATTTGGCAATTGCCTCGTTTCTTTTTTCTCTTATTTCTTTATTGAATAAAGATAAGATTGATTTGCTTATTCCATATTTTGCTAATACTAGTTTAGTATCTAATCCATATGTTTCTGATGTTTTGATATCTTTTTGTTTTTTCTCTCATCTTACATATCATAAGAACATTGGTAAAACAAATATTAGTAAACCTAATGTATTTCAAATTGAAATTAATCATCATGTTGAATTATTAGGATCATATGGGAAGAATGCCATTATAAATATTCAAGTGAATATTACAATTATCATTCCTGATACTGCTAAACCAAATTTTCTTCCACCCATCTTAAATCCTCTTTCTAAATCATCATGATTTAATCTGATATTGAAGTAAGCAATGAAGATTAATAGAGGAGGTATCATACCGATTGATCCACCAGCTGTTTTAACAATATTGAAGAATTGTCCAATATTATCAGAACCCATATAAGGGATTATTAATAGAGGAATTACAATCATGAATTGTAATCAAGCCGCTCTTGTAGGAACACCTCTAGAATTTTGTTTTGTTAATTTATTTGAGAAGATTCCTTCTGGAACTTCTGAGAAGAATGTTTTAACTGGTGCTGAAGTTCATAATAGTAATCCACCTATTGATGCAATCAACATTATTCATCCAATTAATACATTTGAAACTGTAAAGGCTAAAGTCTTACTCATTCCGAACATATTACCCATTGCGAAATAGAACATAAGTCCGAATGTAGTAAATAAATCATTACCTAAATATGTAGGTGCGAATACTGAAACTAATAATGTACCGAATACATATAATGTTGCAATAATTCCTACACCAATTATTACTGATCTTGAGAAGGCCTTTTGTCCACCTTCAACTTTATTAACGTATACACCAAGACCTTGTGCACCGTCAGCTGCCATTAATACTCATACGAATGTTGAGAATCACATGTAGTTAAATCCACCTGCATCTCCTCAAACATTTATCCCTTCAGGATTTCCGTTGATTCCTGGAGCTTGTGGGTAGAAGTAATATATCTCACCACTTGGTAATTCAATATTAATTCCCCCTGTAACACCTGCATCTATTGCAGATGAACCATCTTGTAATATGGAATCTGCTACAGGGTCTTCTATGATTTTACCTCATCCACCATTAATTCAGGCAATAATTGCAACTCCAAAGAATACTATAGTTAGAGATAACATTAATGTTCCTCCTACTGTAGTTACTTTAGACATTTTTGAAACATCTCAAGTAGAGATTCAAGTAATCAATGCAAATAATGCTATTGAAATTATTGGTACTAATGATGTATACAATGCATCATGAGTAAAGTCTTTTCCTGTAAAGGCAAAGGCAGCATAGTTAACTCTAGCTGGTAATGCCCCTAAGAAATAGAATAGGTTAGCAAATCAGAACATGAATGAAGTCATGAAGGCTGCTTTTTTACCTAAACCAGCTTCAACTCATTTCATGAAACCTGCATTTGATCCTTTCGCTATTTTTAAGGTTGCCAATTCAGCAATGATAAATATGAATGGTAATAGATATATCGCAGTTGCAGCAATAAAGGCTGGTGCTGCTGACATACCTAATCCAACATAGTTATCAATGATATTCTGGAATGAGAATATCATTAAAATTGTCATCATTATTAATGCTCAAGGAGTTATTAAGTCATTTTTCTTTTTTTGATTTGTGGCTGTTGCCATTTTATCCTCCTTTGATAATTTCTATTATATCTTTATGATTTCTTACTTTCATTGTATATAACTCAAGTTTATCGTCACTTGGTGCATAAGCAATAGAATCGATTTTAGCACTATTTGCTGCATCAATTCCTGATTGGGAATCTTCTATTACTACACATTCTTGTGGGCTTGCACCCACAAGTTCCATTCCCTTTATAAATATTTCCGGGTCTGGCTTACTATTTGTTACGTTGTCGACATTAACAATATTTTCGAAATATTTTATTAATCCGACTTTTTCTAAGATAATTGGAGCATTCTTAGAGGCTGAAACCAATACTGATTTGTAACCTTTATCTTTTATAACTCTCAATAATTCTTCGATATTTTCGAATCTATCAGATTCATCTAAATCAGAAAGTAATTCAATATAATAATCATTCTTGAATTTCATTAACTCATTGAATTTTTCTTCATCAACATCATTTATTCCATGTTCATCTAGAATTAATTTAAGAGAGTCAGATCTAGAAATGCCTTTTAATTTATGTTCGAATTCAGATTCAAGATTTATCCCTATTTTTTCAGCCATTTTACTTCAAGCCTCAAAATGAAATGCATCTGTTGATGTGATCACACCATCTAAATCGAATAAAAATACATTCTTATTTAACATTAGTATCTCCTTTCTAATAAATTATATTAAATAGGAAAAATACATTGATATTTCAAAGGGTAATGTATGTTTTTTAAAATTGGCAGTATATACCAAAAGAAAAGAGTAGATTAACTCTACTCTTTACCTATTATTCCTTTTAAGAATTCTTCAACATCGAATTCTTCTAGATCTTCTAATCCTTCACCTAAACCAATGAACTTAACTGGTATATCAAATGTATTTTTGATTGGTAAGATTATCCCACCTTTAGCTGTTGAATCCATTTTTGTTAGTATAATTCCTGTTAATGAAGCTACTTCATTAAATGATTGTGCTTGAGATACTCCGTTTTGTCCAGTAGTTGCATCTAATACTAATAATGCTTCAACTGCTGGATTACCAGATTCTCTTTCTATTATCTTATTTAACTTAGCAAGTTCATTCATAAGATTCTCTTTATTTTGAAGTCTACCTGCTGTATCAATAATTAATACATCAGGTTTACTTTCTTTTGCTTTTTCAATTGCTTTGTAAACAACCGAAGCTGGATCTTGACCTTCTTTATCAGGAGTTGTAATCTCACAATTAACTCTATCTGCTCAAACTTGAAGTTGAGCAACAGCTCCAGCTCTGAATGTATCAGCAGCTGCTAGTGAAACTACTTTACCTTCATCGGTTAATCTCTTTGTTAGTTTACCAATAGTTGTTGTTTTACCAACTCCATTAACACCCATGACTAATATTACATTTAATTGATCTTCTTTTAAATTCAATTTAGATATTCCGTCTATTCCGGATGTGTATTGTTCTCTTAAGTAGTTATATATTAACTCATTAATTTCTTCTGTGTCTTTAATATTCTTAATCTTAGACTCTTCTTTTAACTTCTTAATAAGATCCATAGTAAACTGAACCCCAATATCAGCCATAATGAATACTTCTTCCAAATCTGAAAAGTATTCTTCATTAACTTCTCTATGTTTAGTCACAAGTTTCTTAAACTTCTTACCAAAACCTTCCCTAGAAGCTTTAAGTCCTTTTGAGTACTTCTCTTCTTTAGTTAATTTTATTTCAGCTATTTTATCTTTAACAATATCTTGTTGTTTCTTTTTAAATAATGCCATATCCTATTAATTATACTCTAAAAAATGATTAAGTAAATTTCGAATAACTGGTTATCATATCAATTTTCATTGTATACTTTAATAGAATAACTTATTAAGAGTGAATTAGTTTAACCAACGCAGTTCACACCAACCCATTTAGTTGGGTGGTCTGGTGAGGCACATTAGTGTATCAATAAGACAATTAGGAATCTTAATATTTTAAGGTTCCTTTTTTAATACGTTATTCAATTTGAAAGGAATAATATGAATAATAAAATAAATGAGATTAATCAGACTATTGAATTAGTAGGTCATGGACATGCTGATAGATTCTCTGATTATATAAGTGAGAAAATATTAGAAGAACACTTAAAACAAGACAAACAAGCTAAAGTAGCTATTGAAATATTAGCTACTAGAAACTCTATTTCACTTGGTGGTGAAGTAACATCTAAAGCAGATATAGATTATAACGATATTGTATATAAAGCAATTGAAAAAACTTATGGTGAAAAGTGATGACCTAACTTTAAAGAGGTTAAAGTTTATAATCACATAGAAGAACAATCAGTAGAGTTATCTGTAATACAAGAAAACGAAGTTCTAGCTGGTGATCAAGGAGTCATATATGGTTTTTATGATCAAGAAAGGATTGACATTATTGAAAACTTATATTCTTTAATGAATGAAGTTGTTTCAAAGTTTGAATTATCAAATGATTGAAAATTACTTTATACTCCAAACGTAAAAGAGTTATCAATGTCGGTTTGTGGTGATGTTGATCATAGCAAAGTAAAAGAATTTATTGAAAACAAGCAAGAAGAATACCCAGAAATGTTTAAAACTGTTATTGTTAATCCAAAAGGACTATGATTAATACCTGGACCATTATCAGATACTGGTGTTGTAGGTAGAAAATTAATGATTGATACATTTGGAGCAGGAATTCCTCATGGTGGTGGTGCCTTCTGTGGTAAAGATCCATCAAAAGTTGATAAGACTGGAATACTATGAGCAAGTCATATCGCCAGAGAGCTTTATAAGAAAGAAAATAAACCTATGATTGTAGAGTTGAATTTTAAAATTGGAGATTCTAGACCGACAATATATTGTAATGGTGAAAAAATAGAAAATGATACTACTACTCTAAATGAATTTGTAGAAAAATATAATCTTAAAGATGTAAAATGATCAGATTATGTTTCAAAAGGTTCATCTGTTATAAATTGACTAAAAGAAAATTAAGAAAAATAGTTCAGATTACTCTGAACTATTTTTATTTGTATAATATGCAACTGTAAATCAAATAAATACTCAAGTCATTATAATACATACTAATGTTAGTATACTGAATATTACTTGTGTAGGTGTTAAATCTGCCCCTCTAACAAATATAGCCATGAAAGGATATTGCGGAGGGATAAAACCTGTTTCAATAGCAATGATTGATAAGAACATTCAAACGATAGGTATAATCATTGATAGACCCATTGCTTTTAATTTATCATTCATAGTCTCTTCTTTTTCAACTCTATATCCTTTAGTGAATATTAAGTCTAATAATAGAACTACTGCAACAAGTAAATGTTGGAATAGTAATGGCGTTAAGAACATAACCTCTATTATTAATAGTATTGCTTGTGTAGTTGAGAACTTATGTAGCAATCATATGAATCCAATTGGATATAAGATTATAAATGAAACAGTCATAGTTATAAACATCATAATAAATGGTGTTAACTTCACTGATGGATGTTCTACAAATTTAGTTAGTTTCTCATTCTTTGTTACTGTAGATACAAATGCAAGTATCACTCAAACAAAAGCAAGTACATTTGATCATATAGTGAAGTAAACGAATTGATTAGCTAATGCCATAAAATCAAATGTTATGTTTTCTATTGGCCTTATGTATGAAAAGCCTCCTAGAAAAACCATAAACAAACCTACAGGTATTGCCATAGTTACACAAAATAGTGAAAAGCTTCTTAAGTATAATAATTTTTTCTCTTCCATGTATAAATTATACACCCAAAAAGAAAAGGGACCTTAAGGTCCCTTAATTTTACTATGCATGTGCATAAACCTACTTAGCTAGGTAACTCTATATAATGTTTGATTGTTGTTTTTTAATAGATTACTCGATGATTTCAGTAACTGTACCAGCACCAACTGTTCTTCCACCTTCTCTAATTGAGAATTTTGTGTTGTTTTCGATAGCAACTGGAGCGATTAACTCGATAGTTAGAGTAATGTTATCTCCAGGCATAACCATTTCAACACCTTCTGGTAACTCGATTTGTGCAGTTACGTCAGTAGTTCTTAAGTAGATTTGTGGTCTGTAGTTTGAGAAGAATGGAGTATGTCTTCCACCTTCTTCTTTTGTTAATGCATAAATTTCAGCTTTGAATTTTTTATGAGGAGTAATTGATCCTGGTTTAACGATAACTTGTCCTCTTTCGATATCTGATCTATCAACACCTCTTAATAGAAGTCCAACATTGTCTCCTGCTTCAGCGTAGTCTAGTAATTTTCTGAACATTTCAATTCCTGTAACAGTTGTTTTTGCAGTATCTTTTAATCCTACGATTTCAACTTCGTCACCTTCGTTAATTTGTCCTCTTTCTACTTTACCTGTAGCAACAGTTCCTCTACCTGTGATTGTGAATACATCTTCAACTGGTAGTAAGAATGGTTTCTCAGTATCTCTTTCAGGTACTGGGAAGTATGAATCAGCAATAGCCATTAATTCGTTAATAGCCGCTTCGTATGTAGCATCTCCTTCAAGAGCTTTTAGAGCTGATCCTCTAATGAATGGAGTGTTATCTCCATCGAATCCGTATTGAGATAATAAATCTCTAACTTCCATTTCAACAAGGTCTAGCATTTCTGCGTCGTCAACCATGTCACATTTGTTAATGAAAACGATTAATTTTTCGATTCCAACTTGTCCTGATAATAGGATGTGCTCTCTTGTTTGAGGCATTGGTCCATCTGTAGCTGAAACAACTAAGATAGCTCCATCCATTTGTGCAGCACCTGTAATCATGTTTTTAACATAATCAGCATGTCCTGGCGCATCGATGTGAGCGTAGTGTCTGTTTGGTGTTTCGTATTCTACGTGAGCTGTATTAATTGTAATACCTCTCTCTTTTTCTTCAGGAGCAGCATCGATTGATGCATAGTCCATAGCTTCTGCTCCACCAGCTTTAGATAGAACAGTAGTAATAGCAGCAGTTAATGTTGTTTTACCGTGATCAACGTGACCAATAGTACCAATATTAACGTGCTCTTTTGAACGGTCAAATTTTTCTTTTGCCATATTTTTCCTTTCGATTTCCTTTTATTTTTTTATAAGGTTATTATGCAAATTTTATAAAAACCTATATTACGTAATATAGAGCAGTGACAGCAAGCTGTTTACTCAATAACAATTATAACATTAAACAATATAAAAAAACAACACCTAATTTGGTGTTGTTTTTTTATTTAAATATTTTATCAAATATTTCTGAGTAATGTTTAACAGGCATTATCTCTAGATTCTTTTTAACTTCTTCAGGAATATCAACTAAATCTTTGATATTCTCTTCTGGAATGAAAATCTTTTTAAGTCCTGATCTATATGCTGAAATAGATTTCTCTTTTAGTCCACCTATTGGCATTACATTACCTCTTAATGAAATTTCACCAGTCATTCCTAGGAATTGTGAAACTTTCTTTTTAGTAATAGCTGAAATTAATGCAGTAGTGAATGTTACACCGGCTGATGGACCATCTTTAGGAGTTGCCCCATCTGGTGAGTGAACATGAATGTTATATTCATCAAGTTTCTTTATATCTTCATCACTAATTCCTAAATCTTTATGATTTGATTTAATATATGCAAGAGCTATTTGAGCAGATTCTCTCATAACGTCTTTTAATTGACCTGTAAGATGCATCTCACCTTTACCATGGTATAGATTTACTTCAATTGGAAGAATATCTCCACCATATGATGTTCATGCTAATCCAGTAACTGTTCCTACTTGAGGAGTTTTGTCAATCTTAGTGTAATCATACTTTTGAGGTCCTAAGATTTCTCTTAAGAATTCAGGTGTAATTGATAAAGTTGTCTTATCTAGTTCACCATTTAGTTTTTTAACTAAAATTTTTCTAGCTACAGTATTAACTTCTCTATGAAGTTGTCTTACTCCGGCTTCAATTGTATAATGTCTTATGATTTCTTTAATAGCAGGTTCTGTTCATTTAAATAATGACTTAGGTATCTTAGTTTCTTCAAGAACTCTCTTTAAAACGTGTTTCTTAAATATTTGAATCTTTTCTAATTCAGTATATGAAGATACTTCAACTATATCTAATCTATCAATTAATGCATCAGGGATGTCTTGATAGTAGTTAGCAGTTGCTATGAAAGTAACATTTGATAAATCATATTCTTCTTCAAGATAATGATCTTGGAACATTGAGTTTTGTTCATAATCAAGGACTTCTAACATTGCTGATGTAGGATCTCCTTTGAAATCTGCTGACATCTTATCAATTTCATCTAATAGAATAATAGGGTTTATTACTCCAGCTTTCTTTATACCTTGAATTATCTTACCAGGTTGTGAAGCTATATAAGTTCTTCTATGTCCTCTAATTTCAGATTCGTCTTTTACTCCACCTAATGAAATCTTAACTAGTTTTCTACCAAGAGCATCAGCTATTGATTTAGCCATAGTTGTTTTACCAGTTCCTGGTGGACCTACTAATGCAAGGATAGAACCTTTAGCATCAGGGTTTTGTTGTTTAACTGCTAAGAATTCAACAATCTTAGATTTAGGTGTTTTTAACCCAAAGTGATCTTTATCAAGAGTTTTAATAGCTTTACTTATATCAACTTGTTCTTCTGTCTTTTGTCAATATGGTAAATCAAGAAGTGTCTCAATATATTGTCTAGTAATATTTGCCTCTTGCGCTTGAGCAGGAGTTTGTTCTAGCCTTCTTATTTCAGCTAAAGCTTTTTCTTTAATATGTTTTGGGTAAGGATTGTTTTCAACCCTTTCTCTTAATTTTTCAAATTCATTTGAAGCACCAGTTAACTCATCAAGTTCATCTTGTGCTGCTTTAATTTGTTCTCTTAAGTAATATTCTTTTTGTTGATTTTTTACTTTGTCTGAAACTCTTTTTCTAACTGAAGATTCAGTTCCTTCTTCTAAGAATTCAATGCTTTCACCTTCAATTATTGCTTTCATTACCTTTAATAGGTAAACGAATCTCATTTGTAATTGATCTGCTAAAAGTAAAGGAATTTTTTCCTTTCAACCTAAAGGTAGAATTGAAGCAAGTCTATCTACATAGTCTTCATTTGAAAGTTTTTCTAAACTTTTCATTTCTGCTTCATCTACTTCGAATGGTAAATTATCGCTACCTTTGTTTTCTACAAATATATTATGTAAAGAATCTCTAATTTCTTGGATTGTTGCTTTAGGTGTTGATTTAGTTTTGAAATCAATGAACTCAGTAACGATAGTTCCTTTGTCATCGTTACCTTGTTTAATAATTTCTACCCTATGTCCACCTTCAACAATTATTGTTAACCCATCATCATCAATAGTTTTGATAATTTTAGATTTAGTTCCAATAATTTTTCCTGAATCATGAGATATATTAGCTGGAACTATAACAATTTCCCCGCCATACATTTCAATAGATGTTTTAACAGTAGTTAAAGAGTTCGCTTTTTTAATTTTGATCTCTTTAAGCTGCATTGGAAGAATTACGTTTCTTTGAATAAACAAAGTTGGTAAAATTTGTGTTGCCAATATCTCCTCCTTTATATCTTTTAAAGATAATTGGTTTATTTAAGAGCTTCTACAAGCTTTCTAAATATAATATTTGATTCTAATGAACCTTTTTGAATTTGTTTTTTAACATCTTCAATGTTTGCTTTTGAATCTTTAGCTATCTTAGCGTATTCTGCTTCAATATCTGAATCTTCAACTACGATTTTTAACTCTTCAACTAATTGAGCGTAGATTAATCCATCTGTAACTCTCTTCTTAGTTGATTCTGTTAAGTTCTTTTCTTTGAATTCTTCTGCATTCATTCCTAGCATCTCTAGGTATTTCTTCATTTCCATACCTTGTTGTGCTACTTGAGCTTCAACTCTCTTGAATTCATTTTCAATTTCTTGTTTAACGATTGAATCAGATAATTTAATTTCTGTATCTGATAATGCAGCTACTGCATCCACATATTCTTTAAAGAATTTGTCATTTGCTGCTTGAGTTTTTCTATCTGCTGCAACTTCATTGATTCTCTTAACAATTTCTTCTTTGCTTTCGAATCCAAATGCTGCTAATTTAGCTTTTAATGCTTCACCTTCTAAGTCAACCATTTTCTTAATTGAGTTTAAAGTAACAGTGAACACTGCTTCTTTACCTGCTAAGTCTGCTTGTGGGTATGTTTCAGGGAAAGTAACATTAACATCTTTAGTTTCTCCTACTTTCATTCCTTCAACTTGAGCTTCAAACCCATCAATGAATTGTTTTGAACCTAATTTTAGATCAAATCCTTTAGCTTCTCCACCTTCGAATGCAACTCCATCAACTTTTCCTAAGAAGTCGATGTTTGTTACATCTCCATTAGCTGCTGGGTTATCCCCTTCAACTTCTTTAGGTTCTTGTAATAGTGCATCTAATTGCTCTACTTCAGCTTTAATCTCTTCTTCAGTAACTTTTTCTACTTCATACTTAACTGAGATTGAAGATCTATCACCTAATTTAACTTCAGGCATTAAGTGTGAAGTTAAAACTGCTTCAATTGCTTCATCTGATATTGATTTAACATCAAATGTTGGTCTAGTAGCTATTTTTTCTTTTGTCATTAATTCCATAGCTGCTTGATATTGTCCATCAATTAGCTTGTCTGCTGCTGCATATCATACTCTTTCTTGTGAGATGTGCTTTTCAGCGATGTTTGCTGGAACTTTTCCTTTTCTAAAACCTTTTACTTCTAAGTTTTCGAATAATTCCTTTTTAGCAGCTTCAACTAACTTAGTTCATTCTGCTCCGTTTTCAGTTATAGATACTTCAACTGTTGTATCTAATTTATTTAATTTTAATTCTGCCATAATAATTTCCTTTTCTTTTTATCCTTGTAATTATACATTATTAAAAAGTCTCTAATGATTTGAATGATTTTAGTTTCTCTTCAACTTCTTTCAAATCATCTATTAATTCAATAATGTCATCTTGTTGCAATATTCTACCCATAGTATATATTGCCATGTCTGAGTAACCACCTTCCAGCTTTTGTCCTAAATGAGTTGTTAAATAAATCTCATTTAGTAACTCAATAGTTATTTCACTAAAAGTTGGGTATTTTTCTAATTTATTTTGTATTTTTATTAAATCCTCTTTATATTGAGGTAAATCTAATATAGAAGTAGATTCTTTAGTCTTACCAAAATCGCATTCTATATCAGCCTTCATTTGAATTAGTAATTCAAATAGTGTTGCTCTATTTCTTGTATTTGTAGATTTACTAAAGTAGTACTCTAATTCTTCTTTTTCATTATCTAAGTTAAATTTAGATATATATTTAATTAAATCTGATACATCATCTTTTGATGAATCAAGTTTTAATAATAAATCTATTATTCTTGATAATGATAATGTATATGAATTACTTCTATTAGAAAATGGAATTAATTTAAGTTTCTCTAATAGAAATTCTTCGAATTTTCTAGGTATGTAAGGCATTGATAGTTCTTCATTTATTATTTTAGATGCCTCATCGAATTTTTCTTCTTGTAATAATTCTGAGATCACAAGTTCTTGTTCTTGATAGTATTTATTATCCATATATATTAATTTTACTATAATATTTTTCAAAAAATGCATAAAAAAAATGGCGCCCACGAAAGGATTCGAACCTCCGACCCCATGCTTAGAAGGCACGTGCTCTATCCTACTGAGCTACGTGGGCATATCCAATATAATAATACCACTTTTTTGGGGTGGATATTCATTAAAATATAAAAAATGAACCTTACATAGGTTCATTACTTTTTAACTGTTTTCTTTTTGAAGAATTCTTTCATATTCTTCTTTAAGAAACTTACTTTTGTTTCTGCAACTCCTTCATTTTCTAATGCAAACTCTTTTGTTGTCTTATAAGACATAGTAACATATGAAGGGTGCACTTCTTCTATCACTAACTCTGTCTCTAGAGTTCTGATATTTTCATCTACTGGTGCTGGAAGATTCTTTGTTGACTTAATAACAACTTTATCTCCAGGTTTTAATCATTCTTTTTCTTGGTTTATTTCTTTAGCCATAACATTTCTATTCTATCACATTTATTAATTACTTGTATCTTGCTTCAAAGTCAGATTTGATCATATCTTCAAGATTATACTTTCTAGTTCAACCAAATGTACTTTGAAGTTTATCAGATGATGCTATTAATAAGTCTGGATCTCCTGCTCTTCTATCTAATATTTCTACAGGTATTTCTTTACCGTGTACTTTACAAGCTGTATCATACACTTCTTTAACAGAATATCCTTTACCTGAAGATATATTGAAGATGTTTGATTGATAATTATCTTCAAGCATCTTTTCTACAGCCATAACATGAGCTTCGACTAAGTCTTGGACATGAACATAATCTCTAACACATGTTCCATCTTCTGTTTTATAGTCATTACCAAATATTTTAAATACTTTTGTTGAATCATTAGCAACATCATTTATTAATGGTATTAAATGTGAAGCTGATTGTTTAGGAAAGTATCCTAATCCATCCCCTATTGAACCTGCAACATTAAAGTATCTAAATATACTATATGTTAAACCAGATTCAATTATCTCTTTTTCTGCTTTTAACTTTGATTCTCCATAAGGATTAATTGGTTTTTGTAGATCTTCTTCTTTTATTGGAAGTGATTCAGGGTTTCCATAGGTAGCTGCTGTTGATGAGAATATTATTTTATCAACACCATTTCTTTTCATTGCTGA
>CAYUKZ010000010.1:0-15789 GCA_964445515.1 uncultured Mycoplasma sp.
GCAGCTGGTGATAGATCTAATACATTTTCAAATCCTTTACTTGAGCTATATTCAAACATTTCTTTATACTTTTCTATCAATTCTTCTTTGTTATCTTCAGTTGCTTGTAATAATGATGCGAATATTCTTGTGTATCCAAGTTCAGAAGCAGTATCAATATACTTCTTGATGTCATTAATATCTTGACTCTCTGGATAAATTGAAATTCCTAATTTAATTCTATCTTTCATAACTTGATTATACACTTATTCATTAATTGATAATACCCAAAAATGTATAGTTGTATATACAATAGGGCACATTTTAACCCCTGTTAATTGTAGATAATTATACATTTTCAGCAAAATGCTTAAAAATATATATAATACCTTAAATTTATAGGTGATATTTTACATATTAATATAATTATGTTGATGTATAAAATAAGTATTGACGTAGGGGGAACTTATATTAAGTGAGCCCTTATAGACGAAGAATATAAAATCATAAAAAGAGGAAAGGAAAAAACAAATGCCTTCACTTTGAAGGCTAAAGGTGTTATAAAATTACTAGCAGAAATTTGTAATAACCTTGAAAAGGAATACCCTAATCAAATTATTGGAGTTGGATTATCAATACCAGGTATTATAGACTCATTCAAGAAAGAGGCTGTTGTAGCAATCAATTACATACCAGGAGCAGAGGACTTAAACTTTGCAGAAGAGTTTGGAAAGTATTGTGATTTAAGACTTGAAGTGTTAAATGATGCTAAAGCAGCAACTATAGGGGAATTCAAATTCGGTTCTTTAAAGGAACATAATGATTCAATTATGGTTACTCTAGGAACAGGTATAGGTTCAGGTATTATTATCAATGGTAAACTTCATTTCGGTAATAATTTCTCAGCAGGTGAATCAGGACAACACAAAACTTCTGATTTAAAGTGAGAAGATAATGCCTCTACTAGATGATTAGTCATTATTTCAAACTTCATAAAAGGAGATAATACTCTGAATGGAGAAAATATAATGGATTTGATCAAGAGTGATTATGAAATTCAAAATGAATATATGAATTGAATGAATAATATCGCCCAAGGAATGGCTAATCTGATATTAATACTATCTCCAACTAGAATATCAGTTGGTGGAGGGATATCAGAAAACGAAAACTTTGACATTGGCCTACTTCAAGAGTTAACAAATGATAAAGTGGGGTTTGATTTCCAAAATAAAACAGAAATTGTTAAAGCTACACTAGGTAATGATGCAGGTTTATTAGGAATTGCATCTTGATTACAGGAGAAGATAGATGAAGAAAATTAGAGTAATACAAAACACACATTGAGATTATGAATGATATTTCACTAATGAACAATCAACAGTATTATTTGAATTCTTTATGAAGGAATTACTTAATTCATTAGAAAATGATTTAATTGATTACTTCATATTGGATGGTCAAATGGGAATTGTAGAGAAATATCTTAAATCTTATCCAGAAGATGCCAAAAGAATTAAGAAGTTAAACGAAGAAGGCAAATTATCAATTGGACCTTGATTCACACAAACAGATCAAATGATAATTTCGCAAGAATCAATCATAAGAAATTTATTATTAGGTCATAAAATTGCAAAACCACTAGGGGGCGCATGAAAAATGGCATATGTTCCAGATGCCTTTGGTCAATCTGCTAACATGCCAAAGATATATAATGGTTTCAATATAGATAAGATGGTGTTCTGAAGAGGATTGTCAGATTCAAAGAGCCCATCTAAAGAAATTCAATGAGTTTCTGGAAAGAGCAAAGTTAAAGCATTGAATATACCTGAAGGATATTATGCTGGTGGAGCAATATATTGAGCAACTCCAGAATATTTAGATGAATCATTAATGCAAATAGAAGCTAATTCAGTTATCGATGAAGAATCAGTTATCTCATTAGGTGGAGACCAAAGATATGTTGACTTAGATGTTAAGGATAAGTTGGCAGAGTTGAATAAAGTGAATAGTAAGTATGAATTTATTCTAGGTAAATATGAAGATTACTTCAAATTATTAGAAGGAACTGATCTTCCGATAGTGGAAGGAGAAATGCTAGACTCACAAGACTCTAAAATACATAGATCAATATACTCTCATAGATATGATCATAAATATCTTAATGATAAAATTGAAAGATTACTAACTGATGTTGTTGAACCATTAGCAGTTATAGCATCAGGCATAGGTATCGACTCTCACTTGAAGTTGATTGAGAATGCATGAAGACTGCTTCTATTAAACTCAGCTCACGATTCAGCAGGTGGTTGCAACTCAGATATAACTAATGAGCATATATTGAATAGATTTAAGAGAGCAGAAGAGATAACTACATCATATATTGATATTGTAATCAGGAAAATATCTGAAACTGCCTATGAAGAAGATGAGTTAGTTTTATTCAACACTAACCACTTCGTAAAAGAAGAGTGAAAAGGAGTTAAAGTTATTTCTAAAACACCTGGTTTCAATATTTCATGTAATGGGAATATAAATTATGATGTAATCGATGTTGAAAAAGTATATAGTGGTTCAATCAATAGGAATGAGAAGGATAATGATCCGGAACTATACTATTACAAAACTACAATTAACTTTAACCACAAAGTTAACCCACTATCTTTCACTTCAATTAAAGTTATTGAAAATGAAAACCAAATATTACCTGAAATTATTGAACAAAATTATATTGAAAATGAGTTTTTCAAAATAGAATTCATAAATGGAAAGATAAATATTCATGATAAAAGGAATAACACAGAAATAAATGACTTCATTTCATTATATTCAACTGCTGATGATGGAGATACATATGATTTCTCCCCTTTACAAGGGATAAATGATAATCAGTTAAGTTTAATGAACTCAAAAGTGAAAGCATTATGTAATGGAGAGACTAGAAAACTTATTTTAGACTCAGAAATAAAATTACATGCAGATCTAAAGAGTTGAGAAGAAGGAAATATCAATTTAAAACAAAACTTCAAACTTATCATTTCACTAGAAAATGATTTTGTAAGAGTCAAGATTAAAACAAATAATAAAGTGAAAGATAGCAGAATAAGAATTTCTATAAACACTGGAATAAACTTCTCAAAAGTTAACTCTAACATTCATTTCGGTTATATTTCAAGAGAAAAATCACAACCTGAAATTGAAAATTGAAAAGAGCTAGGTTGAAAAGAGGAGCCGACAGGAATATACCCTTTACTTTCAAACCTATATGTCAAGAATGAAAAACAAATGAACATAATGGTAAATGGAATTAAAGAATATGAAGTAATAAATGAAAAGAAAATTGATCTAACTCTTTATAGGACAATAGGTTGATTAGGTAAGCCTGATTTACAAAGAAGACCAGGTAAAGCTTCAGGACAAGAGTTCAAATATGTCGAAACACCTGATTCTCAATTAATAGGACAAGAACTAAAATGAGAAATAGGTATTAACTTTAATGAGATAAGTGAATCGGAAATTAGTGAAATACACAAATTGAAATTTGGTGAGAATGTTTATTATCAAAATCAAGAGCTAGACAGATTCACAGGACCTCTAAAATACTTTGTTTCAAATAAATGAGAAAAAGAGATTGAAAAAGATTTTAGTTTGTTTAAGAACATTGAGTTCAAAGACAACATTGAATTGTCAATAATTAAAAGTTTAGAAAATGGAGATATCTTACTTAGATATTTCAATCACTCAGACCATGAAATAGAGCATCCATTAACTTTAGAACTTCCAAAACCTTGTAAAGTGTATGATTCAAACTTAATGGAAGAATATATTTCAGAAATAGAGAGTGATAATGAATTTGGGTTTAAATCCCCATCTATAGATAAAAATGAGATTAAAACAATAATAATCAAAAGGAGACAGAATGGAAATAAAGAATAAGAAAATTATTGCAATTACCGGTTGTGCAGCTGGTATTGCCCATACATTCATGGCTGCTGAAGGATTAGAAAATGCTGGTAAGGAATTGGGGGCGAAAGTTAAAGTTGAAACACACGGAACTGCCGGACCCGATAACGTTCTTACTGCAAAAGAAATTCGTGAAGCAGATTTAGTTATAATAGCTGCTGACATTTCAGTTGATAAAACAAGATTTGTTGGAAAGCAATTATATAGCACTGATACACATTTAGCCATTGCAGATCCACAAAAGCTAATAACTGAAGCTTTTGAGAAAGCAACTAAATTTAAAGAAACTCTTCAAAAGAGTAACGGTTCATCTTCAGTAGAAGATACAGGGAACATTCAAAAAGAAGGTAAGGTATTGCCACATATTATGTTCTCATTAAGTTGAATGGTTCCACTTGTTATTTCAGGTGGGCTAATAATGGCAATAGGTAACGTATTCGCTATGCAACCTGGTTGAGTTACATTAACTTCATTAGGGTTTGTAGGAGTTCTTCCTGATGCAGACCAAGCAACTGCAGCTAATGGTATTTATATACTACAATCCGTCGTAGACGCCAATCCAGATCTGGTCAACATCTATCATGTTACAGATGCATATGGTGGTCTGTGATGAAGAATACCTAACATTAATCAATACTTATATGTAGTTGATGGTTCATTCCATGGAACAGCATTTGAGTGAATTAATGCAAATGGTGGACAACAACTATTCGAATGAGGTAAAGTATGATCATTCGAAGGAAGATCATTCTTCAACACATTATTCTCAGGTGGTGCAGCAGCAATGTCACTTATCTATCCAGTAATAGCAGCTGGTATAGCATATTCAATTGCTGGTAAGATTACATTTGCACCTGCATTCCTAGGTGGATGATTAATGAATGATGGAAACTTCTTAGGACTTTCTATTGATGGAACTCCATTTGGAACAGGATTCTTAGGAGCAATCGTAATAGGATTCTTCGTAGGGCACATTGCTTTACAAATCAAGAAAATTAAAGTTAACAGAACATTTAAAGGTTTATGTGACTTAATGCTATGACCATTACTAATGGGATTATCAGTAATAATAGTAGGTAGATATATCTTCGGACCAATCCTTGGAGAAGTAACATTATGAATGTATAATGGAATCATCTTAATAGGAGACATACCAGGTGGAAACATATTATTAGCAGCAATAGTTGCCGGAATGATCTGTACTGACCTTGGTGGTCCAATTAACAAAACAGCTCTAGTGGCTGGTACAGCAATATTCATGACTTCAATGACAACATCAGTTAACCCTAATGATTGAAACTTCGTACCTGGAACTGCAACACAAGCTGCAATTTCAATACCACCACTAATAGCATTCTCAGGGACATTGTTATTCCCTAAATACTTCACAAACCAAGAAAGAACATTAGGAACTAATGCTTCATTCATGGGGCTAGTAGGTATTACAGAAGGGGCAATTCCATTTGCTGTTTCAAAACCTAAAGCATTCTTACCAGCAAATATTATTGGTGGAATGGTTTCAGGGATGTTAGTAACAGCATTCGGATTCCAATTCTATGGAGGTCTTGGTTCACCATTAGCTCCAATCCTTGGTTATGTACCTTCAGCAGTTTTAAATAACTACATATTATCAACAATGATTTGAATTCTTTGTTATGCAACTGGTGTTGCAGCAGGGCTAGCAGTTCTATGAATAGCACTAACATTAACATTCAAATCTCAAAAAGAGAAAAGAATTGTTTCTGAGTTAAAATCATCAGCTAAAGTTAAAATTGTAAACATTAAAAAACAAATGAAAACAACAACTAGCGAAGTAGAAAAGATTAAACTTAAAAAAGAAATTAATGATATTAAATCAGAACTTAAAAAAGAAATTGAAAAAGCAAAACAAGAAATAAGATCAGAAGCTAAAGAAGCTAATGAAATCAAAAACAATATCTTAGCAACAGAAAATGCTAAATGAGAAAAAGAGCAATCTACACTAAAAGGTAAAATTCAGAAAGCTAAAGAAGCTTCTTCATTTGAAAAAGAACAAGAAAACTTTAAAAAAGAAGTTAAAGAAATTAAAGAAAAACACGCTTCTGAAGCAAACGAGATTAAATCTGATAAACAACTTACAAAAGAAGATAAAAAATTTAAAATATCAGAAATCAAAGAAAACAGAAATAATGAAATTAAAGGTATTATTGGAATTAGTAAATATGAAGATGCTAAAAAAGAATATAAATTAGCTAAAACTAATCATAAACAAATTGTCAATGATGCAAACTCAGACTTCATTAAGAAAGTAGGATAAAATGTTTAAAGAAGAAAATTTAATTTTTATAAAGAATAAAGTTAACTCTAAAGATGAACTTTTCAAAATTATTTCAGAAAAGGTTGTTGAGTTAGGAGTGTCTGATAATCTAGAAGAAATCATAAAAGGTTTCCAAGCTAGAGAGGCACAAGGATCTACTGGGTTCCAAGATGGACTTGGAATACCTCACTGTAAGTCTTCTTATGTGAAAACACCAGCAGCATTCTTTGTTAGAGCGGAAGTTCCAATTGAATGAGATACATTCGATGGTAATCCACTAACAGATATGTTTGCATTACTAATACCTGAAGAAGGTGGAGAAGAACACTTACAAGTATTAGTTAAAATATCTAGAAAGTTAATGGATAAAGAGTTTAGAAAAAATATTAAATCTTCAAATGAGCCAAGTGAAATATTAAAATACTTGGATGAAATATTTAAGTAATGTTATTATTAATTGACATTGGTGGTACAACCACAAAATACGCTTGAATAGATGAAGATAAAAAATTAAAGAACTATAATTCTATTCCAACTGAAAGATATGATTATAATATATTCATTTCAAACTTATACAATATAGTTGATAAGGAAGAAATAGAAGGTATTTCAATATCTATCCCAGGTTCTCTTGATGAAAAAGGAGAATCAATTGGTATTTCTGCAATACCATGTATTAAAAACAAAAATATTAAAGATGATTTATCAACTTATTCAAATTTAAGAGTTGAAATTGAAAATGATGCTAATTGTTCATTGCTTTCAGAGCTAAATGATGGCAAAGAAATTAAATCGGCAGCAGCCATAGTTATCGGTACTGGTATCGGTGGTTCAATTATTATTGATAATAAAATAATCACTGGGTTCAATGGAGCTGCGGGTGAGTTCGGTTTGTTATCATCAGTCCAAAATGGTAAATTAGTAATTGAAACATTATCAGCAAGTCAAGCGGCTGTTAAATACAACGAAGAAACAGGACAAGATATCAATGGTAAAGAGTTATTTGAGATAACAAACGAAAACTCACCAGCTAAAGAGTTAGTTGAAGAGTTCTACCAAAAGCTAGTAGGACTAATTATGAATATTGAGTCAATATTAAACCCAGAAGTAATATATATTTCTGGTGCAATTATTAGAGATCCAGAATTTCTTAAGAATTTAGAAGAAAAATACTCTTCTCTTAAACAAGAGTTCAATGACTTGTATAATCCAAAGTCAAAAATTAAGGCAGCAACTTATGGTTCTGACTCAAACTTATTTGGCGCAGCGTATAATTGATATATAAAAGGAGAAAAATAATGAAATTAAAATTCCCTAATGGTTTTTACTGAGGATCGGCTTTCTCTTCACCTCAAACAGAACCAAATGGTATCGATGATACAGGTGGGTCAAACTCAATTTGAGAACAATGATACAAAGAAGAAAGAGGAAGATTTTACAATCAGAAATTTTCAATCAATAACTTCAAAGAAAAGTATCCAGAAGACCTAAAATTAGCTTCATCTCTAGGAATGAACTCATTAAGAAGTTCAATAAGTTGATCTAAACTATTTCCTAAGAGAGGAGAAGTTTCACAAGAGGCAATAAACTTCTATAGAGATGTATTTAATGAGTATAAGAAGAATGATCTTAAAGTTTTTATGAATCTATTCCATTTTGATATGCCATTATGAGCACAAGAAATGGGTGGTTGAACTTCAAGAGAAGTTGTTAATGAATTTGTTGAATATTCAAAAGTTTGTTTCAAAGAATTCGGAGATCTTGTTGATTATTGATTTACATTTAATGAACCAATTGTCTCAGTAGAAGCTCAATACTTATATAACTGACACTATCCAAACATAAATGACTTTAACTTAATGCTAATTGCATTATGAAATACTAATCTTGCACATTCTCTTGCAGTGGAAGAATTTAGAAAAGAAAATTTAGAGTCTGAAATCGGTATTATATTAAATATAACACCAGCAATTCCTAGGTCATCTTCCAAAGGTGATAAAGAAGCAGCTAAGATTGCAGAACTATTCCAATGAAAGTCATATTTAGATACAATAGTGAAAGGCGAGTTCCCTAAAGAACTAATTGATATACTAAAAGATAAACAATTATGACCAGAAGAAATTGATCTAGTAAATGATTCGGAAATTTTCAAGAAAAATAAAATTGATTTACTTGGTATAAATTACTATTCTCCTTTAAGAGTAAAATCATTGGACTACATTCCTGATTGAAATGGTGATGTGGCTCCTAATACACACTTCTTCAATTCTTATTCAATGCCTTATGCTAGAATAAACGAGTATAGAGGATGAGAAATATATCCTAAGGCTCTTTACGAGATGTTAAGAACTATAAAAAATGAATATGGAAATATCAAGCACTTCGTTTCTGAAAATGGAATGGGTGTATCTGATGAAGAAAGATTCGTTGTTGATGGCGAAATTCAAGATGACTATAGAATTGACTTCTTAGGAGAGCACATCTATTGAATGCACAAAGCAATAGAAGAAGGTTCAAACTGTATTGGTTACCATATGTGAACATATATAGATAACTGATCATGAGCTAATGCTTATAAGAACAGATATGGACTAATCTCACTAGATTTATCAACTGGAGAAAGAACTTTAAAGAAATCAGCACACTGATTCAAAAAACTTTCTACAGAAAATGAATTAAATATTGATGAGGATAAAATAATAGACAATTAATATTTAAACTAAACATACCTGAATAGGTATGTTTTCTATTATTATCAAACTTAAATACATTAAATAGTATAATTATAAATAATAGATATAAATTGAGGTAAAAATGAAAAGAAGATTAAGATATGCACCATCACCAACAGGTAAACTACATATAGGAGGAGCTAGAACAGCTCTATTTAACTATCTAGCCGCTAAACATTCTGGAGGAGACTTCATTCTTAGAACTGAAGATACAGATATAGAAAGAAATGTTGAAGGCGGAGAAGCTAATCAAATAGATAATCTAGCTTGAATGGGAGTTATTACTGATGAAGATGCAATCAAAGGCGGTAACTATGGACCATATAGACAAACTGAAAGGTTAGATATATATAATAAGTACATAGATGAACTACTTGAAAAAGGTATTGCCTATGAATGCTGATGTTCATCAGAAGAACTAGAGAAAGAAAGGGAGGAACAAGAATCAAGAGGGATTGTTTCACCTAAGTATTCAGGTAAATGTGTAAACAATCCTGAACCTAAAGAAGGTGTTGTTCCTTCAATTAGGATTAAAGTTCCTACAGATAGAGAATTCTCATGAGATGACGGAGTTAGAGGAAAGGTTTCTTTCCCAGGACAAGACATTGGTGATTGAGTTATTAGAAAATCTAATGGAATCCCTACTTATAACTTCGCTGTAGTTATAGATGATCACCTAATGAAGATTACTGATGTAATGAGAGGTGAAGAACATATATCTAATACACCTAAACAAATACATTTATTTGAAGCATTAGGTTGAGAGATACCTAAGTTCTATCATTTATCAATAATAGTTGGTAAAGATAAGAAGAAACTATCTAAGAGAGATGAAAAGACTCTTCAATTTATACATTTATATAAAGAAAGAGGATATCTTCCTGAAGCAATCTTCAACTTCTTAAGTTTATTAGGATGATCACCAGTAGGTGAAGAAGAAATCTTCTCTAAAGAAGAGTTAATTAATATATTTGATGAATCAAGATTATCAAAAGCACCTTCATTCTTCGATATTAATAAATTGCTTTGAACAAATAACTATTATATAAAGCAATTAGATGAAAATGAATTAGAAAATTTCTTATCTCCATTTGTAGAAGACATTACTTCTCTAAGTAGAGAACAAAAATTAGAAATTTTCAAAACATTCCAACCTCAAATTAAAGAAGGAATAGAAATTAAAGATCTAATTGAAATATTTGTTGAAGAATATTCTATTGAAAGTGAACCAAAACAGTTTGCTAAAGAAAATATTGCAACAATAATTGAATTTAAAAACAAACTAACATCATTAGAAGATTGAACACAAGAAAAAATCAAAGAATTAATGATGTTAGTTGGAACAGAACTAGATGTTAAAGGTAAAAATCTAATGATGCCTATTAGATTAGCATCTACAGGTAGAGAACACGGACCTGACATTGCCGGAATACTAAAAGTATTCGGCAAAGAAAAGACATTAAATAGATTGGAGGCATTCATAAATGAAAACTAGACACATAGCAGACTCTATATTAAATGGAGTTACTATTAATGATGAATTAATAGAAGAATTATATGCAACCAGAGAGTTAAAAAGATTAGCAAGAATAAATCATTTAGGAATTGTTCACTTTTTATACCCAATGGCTAAACATTATAGACTTGAACACTCATTAGGAGTATATGAACTTACTAGAAGAATGCTAGAGAAGTTAAATCCTGATGTAGACAAGACTACTTACAGAGCTGTGCTTGCAGCAGCTTTACTTCACGATATTGGACATGGTCCATATTCACATTTATTTGAATTAATATCAGATATGGAACATGAAGAATACTCAGTAGCTATTATTCAAGATCCTTCAACAGATATTTATAAAGCTTTTGAGAAACATGAACCAGGAGCTAGAGAACAAGTTGTTCAAATCTTAGAAGGAACTCACCCAATCAAGTGATGTAACCAAGTTGTTTCATCAGAAGTTGATATGGATAGACTAGATTACTTATTAAGAGACTCACAATCTACAGGTGCAGCATATGGACAGATAGATTGAAGATGATTAATTAAGAATGCTAGAATACATGATGGTGAATTAGTATTCAAAGAGAAAGCTTTAACAGTTATTGAATCAATGTTACTAGGAAGATACCATATGAACATTGCGGTTTACTGAAATCCTAAGAATGTTGCAAACCAAATGCTATTCAGAGCATGATTCAGAAGAATGCAATACCTTAAAAAGGAAAACAAACTTAAACATAGATATATTTATATAGAAAAAATTCTTGATAACGAAAGAATGACTGTTGAAGAGTTTGTAAATGTAGATGATTCAGTAGTTAACTCTGCAGTTTTATATTCTAAAACTGAAGATGATGAAATTATCAAGCAATTGGCTGATAAATTCTTAAGACACGTTCAACCAAAAACAATTTTTGGAAAAGAAAACATTGAAAAATTTATTTCTGAACAAGATCCAGAGTTAGAGGAACAAACTTGAGCATTAGTTAACATTGCAACTGACTTCCAATCATATCAAAAGGCTCATGCTAAGCCAGCAAGAATACTTACTAATGAAGGAGAAGTAGTTGATGCTACAGAATACTCATCAGTTATTAATATTAATCCAAATTCTGAAAGAAGAGTTAAACAATTAGGAGTTAAAATAGTTTAATTATGAAAAGTATATTATCAAAACCATTTATTTCATACTTAGAATCAATTAACTTCGAAGATAAAACAATTGTTGAAGTATTAAAAACAAAAGATAAACAATTTGGAGACTACACTTCAAACATATCTCTTAGATTAACAAAAACTTTAGGTAAAAATCCTATAGAAATTGCTGAAGAGATAAAAACATTCATTGAAGAAAAGTATCCAGAAGATTTTAAAGAGATCACAGTTACAAATCCAGGATTTGTAAACCTATTTCTTTCAGAATCTTTTGTTACTAACAATGCAATTAACTTTTTAGATGAAAATTACAAACCTGAATTTGAACAAATTAAAAAATTAAACATTAATTATGAATTTGTATCAGCAAATCCAACTGGTGACCTTCATATTGGTCATGCTAGAAATGCAATTGTTGGAGATGTAACTATAAATGCATTAAAATATATCGGTCACAAAGTTAGAACTGAATATTGAGTTAATGATGGTGGTGTTCAAATGAATAATCTTGCTGAATCAGTTTATTATTACTATGCAATTGCTAAAGGAATTCAATTAGAAGAGATTAGTGATGAATCAATTAGCTATCACGGGATAGAAATTGAAGAATATGGAAATAAACTAGCAAGTGAAGGATTTGAAACTAAAGGTGAATCAGAAAGAGAAAGAATTGAAAGCATAAAAGAAGTTGCTGGAGAATATTTCTTAGATAGAATCAAACATTTATTAAAAAATGAAATGAATGTTCAATCATTTGATAACTGACAATCAGAAAAATGAACATTAGAAAATAAATTTGATTCATTATTTAATGAATTAAAAGAAAAAGGATTCACTTATGAGAAAGAAGATGCTACTTGAGTTAAAACAAGTGAGTATGGAGATGAAAAAGATAGAGTTTTAATCAAGAGTGATGGAACTTATACATATATGGCAGCAGATATTGCTTATCATATATTAAAACATGATAATGGATCAACAGATTTAATGATTGACCTATGAGGAAAAGACCATCATGGGTACGAACCACGTATGCAAGCTGCTTTAGAAGCAATTGGTATTACTAAAGGTGCATTAGAAGTTGATTACATATCAATGGTTCATGTAATGAAAGATGGAGAAGAGTTCAAAATGTCTAAGAGAGCAGGAACTTCATTAAGAATTAAAGATATTCTTTCTGAATTAGATGCTGACTCATTTAGATTCTTCTTAATTTCAAAATCAAAAGAACAAGATATGAAGATTGATATAAATATTGCTAAAGAAAAAGACTTAAGCAACCCATTATATTATGTTCACTATGCTAACGCAAGAGCAAATCAAATAATTGAAAAGTATAAAGCTGAAATTGGAGAAATTATTAAACCAGAATCATTCAAAGACCTAGGTCAAGAAGAAAAAGAAAAAGATTTAATGGTTAAGATGAATGAATTTGAAGATATTATAGTTTCAATGAACATTGATAGAGAACCATCTCTATTAATAAACTATTGAAAAGAACTTTCTCAAACATTCAATTCATATTATTCAGCAATAAGAGTAATTACTGAAGATAAAGTATTATCAGAACAAAGAATTAACTTAATTATTTCTGTTAAGAACTTATTCAGTACAATATATTCACTAGTTGGAATTAAACCAGTGGAAAAATTATAGTATCAACTACTTATAAAACTAAAATAATAGTATTTACTATTTCGATTGTAGTTTTAATACTAATAGTTAATATTAAATAGAGTATAATTAAAATGTAAACTAATTACACTCCAAAAGAGAGGGAGAAAAAATGTTAAGAACAGACGCAGTAATTAAATTACTTAAAACAAAAAAACAAGAAATGTCATTTGATGAAATTTGAGCAAATGTCAAAGAAGAAACATTACAGTCAATCAAGAAAGAATTTACTGAAGATCAAATTAAAGCTGATCTATACATGTCATTAATTGAGGAACAAGCATTAATAATGATTGGTGACTCAAAATGAGACTTAAAAGAGAAATTCTCATATGATGAAATTCATCAAATTGAAAAAACAAGAATGACTGAAGAGTTAGAACTTGATATAGCAGTTGAAAAATCAGATGATACAAGAGAATTGAAGCTTGAAATATTAGCAGATAACGGAGAGGAATAAATTTATGTTAGTAAACGCAAAAGAAATGTTACTAAAAGCCAAAGAAGGTAAATACGCAGTAGCACAAATTAACATTAATAACTTAGAGTGAGCAAAAGCGACTCTAGAACAAGTACAAGAATTAAATTCACCAGTTATTTTAGGAGTTACAGCAGGAGCTGCTAAATGAATGGGTGGATGAAATGCAGTAGTAGGAATGGTTAATGGATTAATTAAAGATCTAGGAATCACAGTTCCAGTTGCATTACACGTTGACCACGGTACAACAATAGAAGTATGTAAAGCAGCAATCGATGCTGGATTCTCATCAGTTATGTATGATGGATCACATGACCCAATAGCTAAAAATGTTGAAGATACAAAAACAGTTGTTGAATATGCAGCAACTAAAAACGTATCTGTTGAAGCAGAAGTAGGAACAGTTGGTGGAACAGAAGACGGAGTTACAGGTGGAGTTAATTATGCTTCATTAGAAGAATGTGTAGCTGTGGCTAATGTTGGAATCGACATGTTAGCAGCTTCATTAGGATCAGTTCATGGAGACTATGTTGGAGAACCTAACTTAGGATTCGATGAAATGGTTGAATACTCAGCAGCAACAAACTTACCACTAGTATTACACGGTGGATCAGGTATTCCAGATGAAATGATTCAAAGAGCAATCGCTTCTGGACAAGCAAAAATTAACGTTAATACAGAAGTTCAAAAAGCTTTCGCAGCAGGAATTAGAAAATACGTTGAAGAAGGTAAAGACCTTGAAGGAACAGGTTTTGACCCTAGAAAATTAATCGGTGCATATGCATACGATGGAATCAAAGCAGTAGTAAAAGAAAAAGTAGAATTATTTGGTTCTGTTAACAAAGCTTAATAGATTTATAGTATACTTAATAAGTACTACAAAAAAATAGAAACAAGGAGTGTTATTATGAATAAAGAGTTACATCCTCAAGTAAACAAAGTTGAAGTGACTTGCACTACTTGCGGAAACAAATTTGAAATCAAAACAACAGCAGACGATGTTAAAGTAGATGTTTGCGCAAGTTGTCATCCATTCTACACTGGAAAACAAACTTCTGGTGCCAAAGCTGGTAGAATTGATAAATTCAACCAAAGAATGGAAAAGAAACAAAACTAATAAAAAAAGGGCAAAAGCCCTTTTTTTATGTGTAAAATTAGATATATGAATACAAAAGTAACTAAAACAACAAGTGAAAAAATAAGTGAATTTATGTCAGGTAAACTATCTGTATATATTTTCAGTTCGCTATTAGTACTAATTGCATTAATACAAATTATCATATTTGCATGTGGGGGAACTATCTCAGGACTTACAAATTCTGAAGATGGAGCTTGAGTAGCATGAGTATATATGATAATAAGTTTCCCATTTGGGATATTCTCAGTTCTAGCAACTATCTATACAATTAGAAGAACAAAGAACTTCCTAGTATTTGCATACATAATTGAATTTGGGTATGCAGTATCATCATTCGCAGGTGGAATGATGTTCTCAGGATTGATCATATTCGTTGCCTTTGCATTAAATACATACAGATATACATTAATAAAGAGTCAAGGTTCAAACTATGAAGTAAATAAAGTTAAAGTATGAACAATTGTATCTATATCAATGTTTATTCTAATTCTATTTGGAGTAATAACTATTCATTTAGATACAAATAATGTATTCTGATGAAATACTGGTGTATATGATAAACATCATCTAGTACAATACATAGATGTTATCGGTGGAACAATGGCTATAGTTGGTGTTGCATTAACATTAACTAAAAATAAACATGCATTCACTGTATATATAGTATGTGATATATTCTATCTAATACTATTTGCAAAAGCAAGTCAATGAACAAGTTTTGCAATTATATTTATAGCAATAATAATGGAAGTACTTGGATATATAGTATGACATAGTGAAGGAAAAAAGAAGGTTGAGTAACCTTCTTTTTGGTATATACTTCAATGCCTCATCTTGCAAGTATTAGTTGTAGCAGATTATAATTATATT
>CAYUKZ010000011.1:0-14459 GCA_964445515.1 uncultured Mycoplasma sp.
GTGCTGTTTCTCATTCTTTATCTCAATCTACATCTGTAGGTCTATTGAATTTAGTTTCTTTATATGAAGAAACAGGCATAAACACTGTATTAGGGTTAGATGCTAAAAGTGCTACAGGACTAATAAGCATTGCAGATAATAATATACTCTTAAAAATTAATCTATTTTTCTTCATATTTTTATTATTATACTACTATAAACTATAACTGTACCATAAAAAAATGTCTTTGTATATACAAGTAGCAAAATTGAAGTATTCCCAAATTAAAAAACACTTAATCAAATATTTCTTTGATTAAGTGTTTCATCTTTTCTATTGTACTAATTTTACTGTTTATATGTTCTTGATTATAGAATCTTTGTTCTTTCAGTCTTTTCTCACTTTAACAAATGTTTCTATATACACAGGTCTACCAAAGTAATTCTCTAATTCTTCTCTAGCTTTTTGACCTATTATCTTAATCATTGATCCTTCTTTACCTACAACTATACGTTTTAGGTTCTCCCTATCAACTATTAGTTCAGCTCTAAGGAATACTTTCTTATCTGTAAGTTCAAATTCCTCAATAGACACAAATAGATGGTGAGGAATCTCTTCATCTAGATTAAATAGAGCTTTTTCTCTAATAATCTCTGCTGCATAGAACTTATCTGTATATTCATGAGAGTCTTCTCTACCATAATAAGCAATATCAAGTTCAAGATCCTTTTTAACCTCTTCTATTAATTGGTCTATATTAATATTTTTGAATGATGATATTGGTAATATCTTATCAAAATACTTTGTTTCGTTAAATTTAGCAGCTGCTTCATATATTGAGCCTTTATTATCTGCTTTATCAACTTTAGTTAATAATAAATACTTTTTAGCTTTAGTATTTTTAGTTATTTCAATTGTTTTTAAATAATCTTCATCTAAATCTTTTCAGAATGGTAGTAAATATAATATAACATTCACACCTTTCATTGAATCCAGGATTCTTTGATGCATATCTTCATCAAGTTTTGTTTTTACACTAATGAATCCTGGAGTATCAACAAAAATGATTTGTGAATCTTGATCATTATATATTCCTCTGATCTGATTTCTGGTTGTATTTTGTTTATGAGTAGCTATAGAAACTTTATGTCCTATAATATAGTTCAATAAAGTTGATTTACCTGCATTAGGTTTACCAACTATAGTAACAAAACCTGATTTTATCTTGTTTTGTTCCATATTTACTTTTCAACCTTTGCAAATGCACCAGGTAATAACTCTGTGATAGAAGCTTCTTTAACTTCACCCTTCATATTGTACATGAATACTTTCGCTGATTGTTCTGAAGCTTCTAGAATAGCTTGTCTACATGCTCCACAAGGAGTAATAAAGTAATCCTCGTCTATTTTATTATTGTTCACAGCTAATACATGAACTTCTCTTACATCTCCTAGCTTCATTCCTTCTGTAATTGCAGTACTAATAGCATTTCTTTCTGCACAGATAGAGTTTGTAGGTATTTCATATTCAAGATTAACTCCTGAATATTCATTTCCGTCTTTATCAACTATAATAGATGATACATGGAAGTTAGATTGATTAGCTGAAGCCTTCTTAGCTAAGAATATTAGTCTTTCACTTATACTTAATTTATGCATAGTTACCTCCTATTATGATGTTGCTCCGAATAATTCCATAAAGTGTGGACCGAATACTATGATCCCGATGATAACTGCCCCTATTGTAACAACAAGTGTTGCCATGGCAGCCACATCTTTAATCTTTTTGGCTTTAACATTATATTCGAATGAAACAATATCTACTAAATACTCTATAGCTGTATTAATAATCTCAAATCCAATAACTAATACAATGGCAAATATAACTGCTACTCATTCTGAAGGAGAAATATCAAATGTGAATCCCATAATTACAACAACTAATGTTGCAAATAAGTGGACTCAAAGAGATTTCTCCTCCTTAACCATAACAACCATACCTTTCATGGCATTACCGAATTTTCTAGATGTTCTTTTAATTCAATTTATCATAATCAATAATAATTATACTATTAATTAATAAAAAGAAAGAGAGTTTATCACTCTCTTATTTTCAGATTAACAAATATTTCTCTTTGTTTACCTGTCATTTCTTCTTCTTCATCTTCTGTAAGATGATCATATCCTATCAGATGAAGCATCCCGTGCATAGATAGGAACTTAATCTCTGTTAATGGATCTGAACCTATTTCTTCTGCTTGACTTTTAATGATATCTTCATTAATAAATATGTCTCCTATATATAGTTTATCGTCTTCATACTCGCCATGAGGGAAAGATAATACATCAGTGGATGAATCTTTACCTCTGTGCTCATTATTAAGCTCTCTGATTCTCTTTGAATCACATATATGGATAGACATTGATATTTCTTTATCTATATCCTTAGAAATGTAATCTAATATTCTTAAAATATCAGCTTTAGCATCGATAAACTCAAAACTATTATCCATTTCTTCTTCGTGTCTATATCAATTAATAATATTACTCATTAATTTCCCCTTTGAAACTAGAAATGATACTTTGTATCTTTTCTATCTCACTACTATTTCTAGTTAATCAGTTAGGTGTTCATATTCTATGAATAATTCAACCTCTTGATTCTAAGAATTCTTGATTTTGATAATCTTTTTCTCTAGCTTTTCTTTCGTCTTGAGGACTATCTATCATAATTGCAAATAATTTCTTATGATTAGACTCATCTACTACTACACCATCTATTTCAAGACCGATACCTTTGAAGCTTGTTGATAAGTTATAACCTTTTTCAACACATATTTCTTTAATTTCTTTTAAAATTGAATCTTTCATTGTGTTGTTATTTAATTCATTAACTTCTAATTGTTTATTATCAGTATTTGAAACTTTAGTTTTAACATAATCTATAAAATCAACGAAATCTTTTGGTCCTTGGTGAAGTGATGACTTAACTTTTAGTTTAGCTTGCACTAGATCTATTGATGAAACAATAATCATCTTCTTCTTAGCTCTAGTAATGGCAACATTTATTCTATTTGAACCTGATGTTTGGTTTATAGGACCAAAGTTAATTCCTTGGACTCCATCTTTTGGTCCATATGTTGTAGATAAGATAATAATATCTTTTTCATCACCTTGAACATTCTCAATTGATTTAATAAATGAATCATGATCCTCTAATCATTCATATAATTCATAATGCTTAGTCATAAATTCATTGAATAAGAATACTTCTTGCTTTTGGTTAGCAGTAATAATTCCGATTGAATCTTTACATCCTGATTCTTTAAGGTTATAAATAACATCTATTACTTTTTGAGCTTCCGCTTTGTTTAATCCGTTATTATAATCAGGCGTTTCTACATAATGATACTCTAATGAGTCATCATTATTTTTGTTATCATCTATGAAGTTAAGTTCTCCATCATAATATCTATCATTTGAGAACTCAATTAATCCGATATCTTTAGATCTATAATGTTTCTTCAACATTACTTCAGGAAGTTTGCTTCTTGAATATGTTAGTAATGATTCATTATTCTCAATTATTTCATCTTCATCTTCATCAGTAGATATTCTACCAGCAAAGAATGATGAAGGTCCTAATTGTTTCTCATCTCCTAATACAACTATCTTATTTGCTCTTGCAATAATTGGTAATGATCTTTCTAAGAATATTTGTGATGCCTCATCAAATATAACTAGATCAAACTTATCGTGTATTTCAAATAATGTAGGAACAACTTCTGGTTGTAGCAATCAAATGTTTACTAAGTTCTTCATCTCAATAGAATAATCATTTATAAATTTCTTTATATCTAATAATCTTTTTCTATTAGATAGTTTGATCATATTGTTCTCTCTTTTATTTAGAGTTACATTATGTAATGAATTATTAAAACTTATTTTTAGTTCATCTTCAGATAAGTTACTAAATTCAGATTGTAATTCTTTTATCTCTTTAATCTTTAGTTCATAGTTTCTTAGTATTTCTAATTTACTATGGAAGTTATCTGATTTAAGTAATCTTCTAATTAAGTTAATCTTAATAGCTTCTTTAGAAGAGTGGATATCATCTATCTCTACTAATCTAATTAAGTTTAAGTTATGAGCTACCATTGATAAACAAACGTCCACATCATATCTTCTTGTTTCAACTCATTCTAATTCTTTGATTAAACTATCTTTATATTCATTTGATTTTTCAATTAAATCAGATTGTGTTTTTGCAAAAGTGCCTTGCTCAATTTCTAATACATCTTGCTTTGTCATCCTATTCATTTTGTATAGGTTTTTCTTATATGAACTCTTTTTGAATATATTCAATATTCCTTTTAATGATCTTAAGTTATTTTCGATCTCAGGAACTAGTCTTAATAATTGTTTTCTATATTCAATAACTTTGATTTCATTTCTAATAGATTCTGCTATGTAGTCTTCTATGTCTTTTGATGAACTAAACTTACCATAGTAATTATTTGTTACTGTAATTAAAAGTTTTAATCTATCTCTTGAATCAATTGATTCTATGAAATCATAAACTTGATTGAATGTTTCTAAATCAATATTTCTGAAATGGAAGAACTCATCTTCATATTGCATTCTTTTTGAAAGAGTTGTCTCATATAATGGTTCATTGAATAATAATTCAATCTGTTCAAATACATTTTTATTGTTATATCCAAACTTATCGTAAATACTATCAAGTTCTTTATACGCTCTGTTAAGTTTACTCTTAACTTGCTTACTTGCTTGTCCAACTTGATAATCATCTCTCATTAACATGTTAGATAATTGGCTAAAGAATGAAAGTTTATCTTTAGTGTCAGATATCATTATTGAATTATTCTTTATTAACTCATCTCTATTTTTAATTACATCTAAAGCTGCTTGCTTTTCAGAAACAATTGCAACTTTACCACCTTTTGAAACTTCATTTTGAATTAATGAGATGATTGTTTCTGATTTACCAGTTCCAGGAGGACCTCAAATAGTTAATCCTTTAACTTCTTCTTCATTAATTAACTTAACTGCTCTTAACTGTTGTTCGTTTAGTTTGTTAGAATAAGAAATATCAGAATCATTATTCATTTTCCCTTCAACAATCTTGTTTATTTCATTTAGTTCATGTCTAGAATGGAAGTCAGCATTAGAAAGGAACTTATTTAACATTGGTGTTGAGTCCATATTGTAAATTAGTCCATCTAATTCTGCTTCTATTTCATTAGAGAACTCTGAGAATAAACCTAAAAGTAAATTGTTTGTTATAGCAAACTCTCCTTTATTATATCCTCAAGGATCTTTTGAAGAAATTGGAGTAAATGTTTGTAATGAAGTAAATTGATTTTGAATCTTCTTACTCATATTTATTAATCTAGTAATATTTTCTTCTAAAGTTGTTTCTAGATCATAGTTATATCCATTAGCATCTTTTAAAATGTACTTTTCTACAAATGGATTAGTAATAACATCTCTACCATTATCAATAGAGATAAATCATTTATCAGTATTTCTATCTAACTTAAGATTTACTGGGAATAAAAATAGTGGCGCTCTTAATTTTACATCTTTCTGCTCAACTTTTGTCTTACCTAAGATTAGAGCTGGAGCAATATATAAACTTGACTTACCTTTTTCTTTCTTTTGTCTTAAGTTTTCACGATAAAGAGAAACAAAAAGCTTTTTATTATCTTCTGGAGATAAGTTATTATCTTTTATTTCACTTTTACCTGAGTTTTCTTGTATTAATTTATTAATTCCTTCAATTGAAGATTCTGATAATTTAGAAATATCAATTAATCTATTTTTACTTTCTTTTGAATTTCATATTATATTATTTCTTTGAGAAATATTAATTAGTTTGTCTCTTAAAATTTCTAATCTTGTTTTTAGTTCTGGTTGAAGATCAGAATGATGGAAAGTTTTATACTCATTTTCAATTGCTTCTATATGTTCTTTTACATTTTCAACTGTAACTGGTCCCATTCCATATATAGACAAAAAGTCAACCTTAGTTTTAGGTTGTAAGAATTTTATTCTTTCTCAAACGTCACTAGAAACTTCTTTTCTAATGGCATTGTAATGATCTTTTATACTCATAGACATATTAATATAATTATACTAAAAATAAAAGGACCATATTGGTCCAATTCTACTTTTCGAAGTTCTCTCTTACTAAATATAAATAGTATTCTCTACCTTTATTTTCTTCATAAGGAATGTCATGTTTGTCTAATAACTCAATTAATCTTCCTTTAGTCATTAATGAGAATTGATCTCCAGCAGTTTCCTTTGTTAACATTGTTTCTTTGAAATCTAAAATGAAACCTGCTCCAATAAATCCACCACCTATTAGTGAAAAGACAACTCCAATAAATCAAGTTGTATTATTGCTACTCTTTATTGAAAAGAATATTGTAAATATTGCTGATACGAATATAATTACTCCTATCAAGTATAGAATCTTATTTAAATACTTCATACACAATAATTATATAAAAAACATGAGCAAAGCTCATGTGTTTTTCATTAATATGTATTAAAGTAAACTGTTCAATCTGGAATTCATAATGCAGCTGATGGTGCTGTTAATTGTTTTGTTCCACTTGGTGAGAATGTCGCTGAAGAATTCTCAATACCAATAATACTATTTACTTCATATGCATGTTCTAGGAATGAATCGAATGTTTTGAAGTTTCCATTATCAAGTGAATGTGTTTTACTGAAGTAATCTTCTCTTATTGTAGTATAAGCTTCATCTAACTCAGTGATTCCGTCAGAATTTAATAATCCTTTTGTGAATCCTACTCCACCATTTTGATATGTACCTTCGAATAGATTACCTTTAACTTCTTGTCCGTTATATTCTTCTATTCTTCAACCTTGTTCATTTTCTTCACTATTTACAGAAATGAAGTCTGAACCACTAACACCGTTAAATGTTGGTGTGTATTCATTTCCTTTGCTTTGAGCTTCTTCATCAGTTGCTCATAATGAAAGTGAAGTTGCTGTTTGTAATGATTTAGTAGCAGAACCTAAGTAATGTTCACTAACATCTTCATTATCAGAAGTTTTTGTTCCATCAACATCAACACCAATAACTCTAGTAGGTAATGTTCCATCATCGAATCTTGTTACCTCTTCAATTGCTGTTATTGTTTGTCCTCCAGCTACTGGGAACACAGTACTGATGTTTCTGTTAACTGCTTTGTTAGCTCTATCTCTAGCAAACTTTCCACCATTAGTAGATACTTCCCCATCGAATGATGTTGTATATCAAGATTTCTCTTGAGTATCTAAAGAATTTATTAGTGATAAGTTTTCATTATCCATAGAGAAACTTGTAGAATAGTCAGGAGTTACATCATAACCATTAGTTAGATCTAACCCATCTGCTAAGAAGTTCTTAGGATATCAAGGATAAGTAGATATTCCTAATGTAGTTTCATCTGGTCTATGTTCATTACCAATGACATCAATTCCGAATATTGCGTAATTGAAATAGTTAACCCCTTGTTCAAATCCTGAAAGTCAGTCATAAACAGTGGGTAGTGGTCATCCACCTCAAGTAACTATATCATCAACATATTTTACATATGCTGGATCAATATCTCATTCATCATAGTTTTGATCTAATTGATATGTTGTATAAACTGATGCTGCTATACCTGCCAGGAATCCTGCATCTGCTGAATCGAATGTAACTGAAGTTGCACTTTCATGGTTAACACCATTTTGGTTATCATCAATGATAATTGAACTTCAACCATTTCTAGCAAAGTCTTCATCAGAGAATCCATCTTTTCCATATAATATATTGTATGCTTCAGATATATTGAATCCTGAAGAAACAATTTTCTTAGCTCCTGATTTATATCCGGCATCTAAACCTCATAAATCATTTATATATGAATCAGCATCATTATCTCAAGTGATTGATTGTGTAATACCGATAGTACTTTTTTGTTTTAAAGTATCATTCTTGTATTTTGAGTATTCATAAGAACCTTTATATACAGAATCATTGAAACCTCCATCAATTGATGGGTCAGAAAAGAAATTTTCATCTCCATAATTACTGAATGGTTTTTGAGAATAGAATGTTACTTCTCTATTTCCTCATGACATATATACTTTATCAATTCCTAAAATAATACCTGTTGCAATACCTGTGATTAAAATTAATAATGAAAGAATTATAGTTAGTACTAATAATCAGTTTTTCTTTTCAACTTTAATAGAACCAGATTGTCTATATGCTTCTTCATAATCTCAACCTGCTCCTCTTAAAATAGAAAGCATTTCTTCTTTAGTTTCTCTACCAGTTGATTCAATACCTCATAGTTTTAATACTTTTCTAAGTTGCTTTTTGTTTAATGTTCTAAAGTCGATGGTACCAACAGTTTCTAAAATTTGTTCTTTTGTTAATTCCACTATTGATCACCTCCTAATAATTCAATTAAATCTTCTTTGCTATATCCTTTTAAAGAATCTTTTTCATATTCTTCACAAGCTAGTTTCATTAATTGAGCTTTAGACATGCTTGAAAGTTTTTTCTCTTCTTGTTTTTGTTTTTTAGCTTCTGCTTTTTCTTGTTCAAGCTTTAGTTTATCTTCGGCAGTTTTTCTACTTACAGCTTCTGCTGCTTCAGGATCATATGCTGCTCTAATGAAGTTTGTATCTAATTCGATTTCTTGACTTAATGCATCTGCATCAACATATCATTTCTTCAAGTAATCAACTAGTTTACTTTCTAGTTCATGTCCTGCTAATCAAATACCAGTATCTCTTTGAATGTGTTTTTGAACTGAAATTTCTTGAATTCTAGCTGCTGATTCATTTCCAAGATATTGGATAGATGCAGATAATCTAGGTAAGTCTCTAATTTGTGAATTAGGTACTTTTGGAATTTCAGGTAATACTGCATATTTAATTTTAACTTTCTTACCATTCTCATCTTTTGTTTTACCAAAGTTAGATAATGATGGTGCAAGTTTTTCTCCATCAAGAGTTCAGTGGATACCTGGATAAATTGTTCCTGGTTGAAGATCAACGATATCTCATTTATAAACAGGCCCTTCGTTTCCTAGGAATACTAATTTGAATGGATATAGTTTGTCATCGATTTGATAGTAAAGTTTTAGTTTTTTCTTAAGCGTATCTATATCAGAAGTCAATGGGTGACCTGCTGGGATAACTGCTTCATATCTCATTGATGTTGGTGTTGAATCATACCTATTAATTAAGAATACTGCTGAAGCATGTGATTGTTTAGCTCTTGAAACAGCTCTACCATGCCCTTTGTCTTTCGCATATTTCTTAAGTAGTTTTTCGTATTTTTCTTTATCAGATTCTTGTTCTCTACCTAATACTCTTAGAACTTTTTTGTCTTTAACAGAGTTTAGTTTATAAACGTGTCCACCTTCATCTCATGATACTTCGAATGCGTTATATTTAATAGCCGCTGTTAGGAACATAACTTTTCTGAAGTTTCCAACAACATTAGTTAAAACAACTCTGAAGTCACCTGTAGGTTCTCCATAACCATCTAAATCTCTTAGGAACATAGCTTCTAGTTCTTCACCTTGAGCATATAGTTTCATTTCATCTGGATGGGCATTTCAGAATCCCTTATGTCTAATACCATTTCTAATTCTTAAAATAATTTTTTCTGATGGCATTGAATCTGGATGGGCAAATACTGTTAATGAAATATGTCTTTGTCATCAACTATTAATTCCGTAAATAATGAATAGAATAATAATTAATAATATTGTTACTAATGAAATAGTTAATGTCATAGCAATATTATGCATATCTTTATGTGTTCTAATTGAAACATAAGGAATCTTGTATATTGTTGTATAGTAAGTATTTTCACCAGTTTTATCTTTTGTGTATACATTAGAATCTTGTTCAGTAGTACCACCATAAGCGTTAAGCACAAGTGCAAAACCTGAATATGTAGTTTGTTGTGAAAGACCAGATACTTTATATGTATATCTAGTTAATGTAGTATTTTCTTCTTTATTTGTTTCAAGACTCTCTTCTCCTGAAAATTGAGTTTTAAGTTGTCTATTGTTAGCAAACAATAATGTTTCATTCTTAGCAAAACCAGAATAAACACCTTTGTTAGCAACTGACACAACATCAATTGAGAATTGGAATGAATCTGAAGTTATAGTTTCATAATCAAATTCAACTGGGTTTTCATTTGGATCATATGGGTTCTTAAACTTCTTAGTAGTTACTGATGAACCTTTAAGTTCAACTTTACCATTAACTTTTCCATTATAGTTAAAGAATAAGTTATTATAAGTTTTACCTGACTCTAATCCTGAAGTTGCGAATTCATATGTAACATAACTAACTGTTTTTCTACCGAATGAATAATCTTCTTTTTGTGAAGATAAGAATTTAGTAGCTATTTTTACATCATTAAATTTCTCATCTTTATAACCTAGATATGAATCATCTGGTTTGAATTGATTATAGTTATCATTAATAATTTCTTGTGATTCTGAACCTTCAACTGCAGATATTGAGAAGATAAATCCTTCTTGTTCAATATCAGATTCATTTACTTTGAATGTTTCTTTAAGAATTGGTGCTCTTAATTCTGAAGTTGTGAATGTTCCGTTATATTCGATAACTTGATTTGAAGTTAATGTTGGATCTGTTGGATCTGAATCAATTATTAATTGAATTTCACTATAAGTTGTAGCTGATTTTAAACCAGAAACTCTATAGTGAAGTTTGTGAGTAGAACCTTTATCTTCTCCTAGGTAATTAATGAATTCTATGTCATATTTTTTGAATGTTGAAGATGAACCTTCTTTAGCATAGAAGTTTAATTCATATGGATTAAATGTTGGGTCATATCCTGATTCTGGATCAAAGTCCATATATTTTCCACCATAGTTAATTTCGAATGAGAAATCAAATCCATCTGTTGAATTTTCATCTCCTTCTTTTGTGATGATGTTAATATATGAAGTTCCAGGGAATTCAACATCCATTCTTGAAGTTGTTTCTCAAGGAGTTGCAAGTCAAATTTTTCTATATGCTAAAGTAGGTGCATCACTACCAAGGTCATAGAATCATATTTCATCAATTTCTTGTGAATATCATGTAGGATCTGCTATTCCATAAGCTGTAATTTGATATTGTGTATCTTTTTCATAATCTTCATGATTATAGTAACCACCTGCTGAAGAATCATATGAATTTGAAGGATTACTTGCTTTTACAGGTTGGATTTCTCAACTCGTAGGAGAAATTGGCCCTGAATATGTAAGGAATTTCATTTCGACATCATCAAGATCATCACCTAATAATGTTTTATAGTTTCCACCTGTTTCAGCTCAAATGTTAAATGTAACACTATCGAATGTTGTACCAACTAATTCTACTTCATGACCTGCATGAAGTTTGTCATCATGGAAATCAACAGAATATTTATCATCTGTAGTGAAGTTAGTAATTTTATCTTCTCATTTTCCACCTTGAATAGAAGCTGAAATACCATAGTATTTAGTTCCAGCTCTTAAATTATGTAAAGTATAGTGGTAAGTTCCAATAATTTCACTTCCGTCTACAACATGAGTTGTGCTAGTTTCATCATAATCAAATGATAATAAATCATTTGCTGATTCATCATTAGATGCTTTGAATGTGATATCACTAAATGGATCGAATTCTGCATATGTTGAAGTTTTTGGTGCTGCTAATGCTGGATCGGCAGATTTAATTTTAATTTCAACATCAACATCATTCATTGTTTGTGAACCTTCAACTAAAATACCTTCAATAACTTCAGGTGATTTTAAAGGATTAGTGAATAGATCTTCATCAGCATCATATCAAACTCAACTTCCTGTTGAATCTAAAGTTGCCATTCTGAATTTATATTCATTAATTAAAGTAACTCCACCTTTTGGGTCATCTTGAGCTAATCTGTCTGATAAATCAATAATGAATTTAGTTGGAGTATTTTCAGATACTTCTGAATCAGAAAGAATGTCTTCTGGTGCAGGAGCTGTTTTAGCAGCTTTATCTGTTAAAGCGAATTGAATGTTTTCTCCATACTTGATATCAGTATAAGCCTCAGTTGGTTCACCAGATACTCCATCAACATGACCAGAAGAGTTAAGTCCAGGTAATTCAATATTAATTGTTGTAATTGATTGTCCTGTTTGGATAACTTCAAATGTATCAGTTGTTGAATCAGTTGTGATTGAAGGTTCTAATAATTTATTAGTAGAGAATCCTCCTGTGTATTCAACGATAGTATTATTTTCTAATTTACCATCTCTATAGTAACCAAAAGCAACATCATCAAATTGAACTCCATCTTTAATAGAGAACTCATTTAGATTATTTAAAGTATATTTATATTGTTTTGGGTTATCTCCAAGTCCAACGTATGAAATATCAAATTTCTTACCATCTGTTCCATTTCAATCATAATATGCAACTACATTTCTAGCATTGAAATCTTCATATTCACCTGGTCCATCATTAATTGATAACTGAACTTCAGCATCTCTATAACTAGGTGATACTGTAATGTTTGAAATTAAAGTATTATCATAATCAGTTGTTGTAAACTTACCAATTGAGTCATAACCAGATTGGCTTGGGTCAGTTTGTAAGTAAACAATATATTCTGTATTAGGATCTAATGAATCAACTGGTAGAGTATAGTTAACTTTAACAAAAGCACCATCTGCTTGTGCAGAAACTCACTCAGCTTCAATTAAACCATCCCCTGTAGGGATTCCGCCATGAATTTTATTTGTTGCTGATGCATTTGCTGAAACCGCTAATGTAATATCATCTTTATTAATTTTCCCGTATTTTGATCAATCAGGGTTAACTGTTGAATCTCCCTCAATTCCTGATGCATTAAATTCTATTGATAATGTTGCATTCTTTTGAGTTACATCATTAACTATTAAAGAGTTTTGCTTATATGAAGGATCTTCAGCGATTGTTGTAATTGAGTTTGTTTTTGAATCAAGTGAAGTTAATGGGTCAACTTTATTTGATAAATAACCACCTTGAATATCTGAAGAAGCAACATTTAAGTATACTCTAATATTATGGTATTCCTTATTAGGTTGGATATCTAGAATTCCACCTGATGTAGGATCTGAAATTCCTTTAATAACGTATGTATATTTTGTAGTTTTTGTTGTTGGGTTATATTCTGGAGTATTTGAACTCTCATAAGACATAATTCTTTGTTTAGAAACATTATTATTCTCTTCGAATGTAACTGTAGGGTTAATCTTAGCAAAGTTTTCTGGTTTTCCGTTTAACTCATAACTAAATGTAATGTAATCTTTTCCAAATTCACCAAATTCTAAAGAATCATTAACATACATTGGTTTAGGCATGTTAAATCAACCACCACTGGCTGTTGAACCGAAGTAGAAGTCTTCACTATTGAAATATACTGTATCACCAGTAGAGTTTTTATATGATTCTGAAATAAAGAAACCTCAATCAAGTCAAGCATTTAGATATGAGAAAGGATCCATAAGTCTGTAACCAAACATATTGTTTGATGTAGAAGCAATGGCTAAGTTTGTATCTTCTTTATCAAAATCGGGGTTATCAGCAACCATCTTTACTTCTGAAATTTTGTTACCTTCACTAAAACTAGTAGGATCTATTATATCTATTTCACCCTTTATAGTGTTATCTCTAACAGTTTTAGCATAACCTCCACTATTATCATATACATTGAAATTATTACCAGAATCATCACTCTTAAAGTGAATAATTGAATGTGGCTCATTTATTGGTGCTGCGAAAGTTCCTAAATCAGCTTCTGATGTACCATAGAAAATATTTGAAATAGGAGCATATACTTCAGTTGTATCATTAACCATATATGAAATAGACAAATCATTCAATAGTAAAGATACGTTATCTCCTGCATACATTGAATTTAATTGGCTATCTACATATTCTCCATGAAGTAAAGAGTTTAATGTTATATATGAGTAATCTCCATCTTTAATTGTAAAATCAAATGTTACTTGAGATTCAGAAATACTTTGTAAAGAAGCACCTTTTACATACCCGATTGGGTTCATATCACTAGTTGCTGCAGCTTTACCATTTTCCGCAGATAAACTAGAAACATCATTGTTAATGTTTCTAGTATTTTCGTTATTTTGAATTGTTTTTGCTATGCCGAGTGTACCAAATATAGCTAAAAAAGCTATTGACACAGACGTTATCAATTTTTTGTTCATAATATTACTTATCTAAATTATAAGTAAAAAAAACTGCTTTTTTTTTTTTTTTTTAGAAAAAAAATACACAAAATATGGAAAAAACACAGGTTTTACCTGTGTTTTAAGTGTTGTTTAGTAAGACTATTCGTCGTCTTCTACTTCTCCACCTCTTGCTTCAATAATTGGTGCAGC
>CAYUKZ010000012.1:0-14230 GCA_964445515.1 uncultured Mycoplasma sp.
ACCTAGAACAATACCGGCCATAGCAATATAAGGAATCATGAATGAAATACCAGCCATCATGTGTGACATGAATGAAGCTTTTACTTCTGCCCCCCCTGTTGCTTTAGTTGTTGATCCACCTTTTGCACCTTGTTGTACAACTGCTTTCTCAACTAATTCGTCAAGTACTTTAGCCGCTTTTGTAATTGGCTCAGCTACTTCTACTGTTAAACATTTTTTACCATTGAATCTTTCTTTTCCGTCAATTTGTTTTGAAATACCAAATATAACGTAATCTGCTTCCTCAATGTCTTTGGCAGTTAACTTGTTTTTAGTCATTTGCCCTTGTCTTTCAATCTTAACATCTCAACCTCTTTTGGCTCCTTCGTCCTCTAAAGCTTGAGCTGCCATGAATGTGTGAGCTACACCTGTAACACAAGTTGTAACTCCTACAACTTTAATTGAAGATGAACTCTTCTTAGCTGTAGTTTTCTTTTCAGGTGTTTTCATGTTGTTTAATTTTTCAACAATCTCTTTTTCTGAAGCAGATTTGAATTGTTTAACAAATTCTGGATCTGCAAGACTACCTGATATTTGAGTTAATAGATCAAAATGATCATTTCTACCGTCTGCTGGAACTGCAATAGCAATTACAAAATCTGTTGGCTGTCCGTCTAACGCTTTTCAGTCAACTGCTTCTGTTAATTTTACTACTACAATTTTAGCTTCAGTAATTGAATCTGATGAAACGTGTGGAATTGCGATTCCGTCTGCTAAACCAGTTGTTGATTGTGCTTCTCTTGCTTTAAAGCCATCAAGAACTGGTTTAGTAGATTTCGCAAACCCTTCATCAGCTAGCTTTTGAGTAATTGAAGTTAACACTGTGTCAACTGTTTGTTTACCCTCTAAGCTATATACTAACTTTTGATTTGTAATCATAACTTTCTCTCCTTATAGTTTAATTATCTCTTTTTATAAAGAAAACAAGCACTATTATGTGCTTGTTTATATCATAATTTATTTAAAAAAATATTGGTATATACTATACTATTTTATTAAAGTTATTCCCATTCTCTTTAAGAAGAGTTTTAGCTTCATCTATTGATATTTTCTTTAGTTCTGATATTAAAACTAGTTCTAAAGACTTGTCATATTTATATAATAATTCTTTAGCATTGTCTTCGTCTACTTTTAGTATTCTACTAATAACATCTATACAGTATTTTTCAATCTTTTCAGATACTGGGATCATAAATACTAGGGAGTTGTTTCAAATTCTTCCACTTTTTTCCATAGCAAGATAGATTACATTATCTATCATTATCTTTTGTACTGTTGAACCTTCAGCAGTATTCAATCCTATGATTGTTGGCTCACCGAAATTAGTGTGAATTTCAAAATCTACCTTAGTATTTGTTTTTACTTTCTGCATATCTGTAATTACAGCTGTTTGACAACCAAGTTTTTTAGCAAAATCAATTGCTGAAGTAACATATTGTGTTTTACCTGATGATGTTAAACCAATAAGAAGGTCTTCTTTGTTTAGATTTAATGATTCAAGTTCAAATACAGATACTGATGGCATCTCTTCTAACTCTTTTCATTTCTCAAGAGATGATGCATAGGATTTGGCAGCAGTAATAGACAAGAATTTCTCATTGTCTATTTGGAAATTGAATCACATTTCATCAATTATTATTTTTGCCATATCCGCAGAGATTCCGGCACCTACAAAAATTATCCTTCCTTCGTCTTTTTGAACTTTCTCTGCTATTAAATCTGATAATTTATCTATTTCATTTTCTATTACTTCTAGTTGTTCGAAAACATTAATAATTTTATCTTTAAAGTTTGATAATAATTTATTCTTCATACTTAAATTATACCCCTTTCTATGAATTTAGGATTAAGTTCAATACCTAATGAAGAACGATTAAGTTTCTTACATGTTTTAACTGTTGAACCAGCACCTGCAAATGGATCAATAACTAATTCACCTTCATTTGTGAAAGTTGTTATAGCTCAATTTAATATATCTGGATTAATTCTTCCAAAGAAACCAACTTTATCATATATTTGTAACTTATAAATAGTTGGTATTTCAATTTGCTTGCTTTCACCTTTATTAAATACAACAATTGCTTCATGATCTGATTTATTGTGAAGAGTAAAATCACAAATTGAAATTCCAATTTCATTTAATCTATCTTCCAACATAAATATTATTGATTTAATAGATGCTTCTTTATACCTTCCTAGTACTAAAACTATCTTTCCATCTTTTACAAGTCAATCACTTGCAGATTTTAGTACTTCAAATATTTGATCAACGTATTTTTCTTTAGTTTCACCATAACCAATCTCACCTTCAAGTAAATCTTTCTTACTTACATCAGTATAATAACTTGGCGAAGTTAATATTAATTTTGTTTCTCTATATTCATTCTCTTTAAAGTAGTTTAAAGAGTTTCCTTGTATTAATTTATTTTCCATTATTTATATTTTACCATTCTAAAGAAAAACACCACATTATAAATGTGATGTAATATTTCTAAGAGTTTTTAACTTCTCTTTTTCTTAATAGGATAATTAATGCAGCACCCACAATAGCTCCTGCCATAATTGCTCCTAATCATAAGATTGCTCCTAATCAAACATTCATGTTTTGAACTAGTGCTATTATGAATATACCACCATGTGGAGCAGCAATTCCTACTCCAGTTAATCCAACGATTAGTCCTGCTAATGATGAACCAACTAAGATTGGTAAGTACATTGATTTTGGATATTTAGATACAAATGGAATTGCTCCTTCTGTAATAAATGAGAACCCCATAATTCAGTTTGTGATTCCACCTTCTTTATCTGCATCATCTCATAAAGTATTTCTACCAAATAATGTTGCAATGGCAATTGCTAATGGAGGTACCATTCCACCTGCCATCACTGCTGCCATATATGTGTAACCATAAGAAGTACCTGTAGCTACCATTACTGTACCAAAAACATATGAAGTCTTGTTAACTGGTCCTCCCATATCAACTGCCATCATACCTGCTAGTAATGTAGCTAATAATCATGTTAAACCTATATCGTTTAGTTTAGTTAATGTTGTTAACAATCCTCATGTTAAATATATTAAAGGAATATTTAAGAATCAGAATGTAACTGATGCTATTAATGTTCCAATTAGAGGTAGTAATAATATTTGTTTAATTCCTCTCATTGATTCTGGTAATAAATCTAATAGTTTAGAAATATAAACTACTATAACAGTCGCTCAGAAAGCACCTACTATTCCACCTATGAATCCTGAAGCAGGAATTGTTCCTGCAAATTCTGTTGGTAATCAACTAGGTGAAGAAATGTTAAATAAATCTGTGAATACTGGACCGTTACCTGCTGCTAACATACCGATTACAAAACCTGGAAGTAGACCTGGTCTACCAATTAATCCAAACATTGTAAATGCTGTTAGCATTGGAACCATAAGTCCCATTGAAACTCCACCAATTTGATTGAAGAATTTAGCTGCAGAGTTTGTTGAACCTAATCCTGAACCAAGATCAGTTCCTCCTGAAGCTAATGTATCAATTAAGAATGATAAAGCTATTAAGATTCCACCAAAAATTACAAATGGCAACATGTATGAAACACCGTTCATAACTGCTTTTCATGCTCTACCACCAAAATTGTTCAATGACATTTCTCCTTCTGAAGAAACTGCTGAAGCTCCACCAGTATTACTTACTGTTGTTGGAACTTGGAAAGTATTTTTATTCTCTAAAGAGTTTTCAATGTTTCCTTTAGCATTTGCAATAACTTTCTTTGTACTAGTTTTAATAACTTCTTTAGAAGAGAATCTAGACATATCAATTTCTCTATCAACTGCAATGATGATACCTTTAGCATTATCTATTTCTTCTTGAGTTAATACATTTTGTATTGTTTGACCTTGAGTTTCTACTTTAATAGTTAGACCCATTTCTTTTGCTGCTTTTTCTAAATATTCAGCAGCCATATATGTGTGAGCAATACCTGTTGGACATGCCGTTACACCAACGATATCAAATTTACCTTTTTTATTTGTTGAAGTTGTCTTCTTTTCTTCTTTAGTTGTTGAATTAATCAATTCAACTACTTTAGCGGCTGATCCTTTTTTAACTTCTTTGGCAAATTCTGCTTGTGCTAATGAACCTGAAAGTTTAGAAAGTATTTTAAGATGATCTTCTCTACCATTATTTGGAACTATGATAGCAATAATTGTATCAACTTTACTTCCATCTAATGTTTCTCATTTACTTATATCAGCATTCTTTAATACAACAACTTTTGGAGAATCAATTTCTGCATTAGTTGTGTGAGGAATTGCAAATCCCTCTGCAAGAGCAGTGCTACCTTTTAACTCTCTTGCTTTAAAACCTTCTATTAATTTCTTTTTGTCTTTTATAGAACCTTCTGCTTCTAGTATATCTGCTATTTGACTAAATGCTTTCAATACTGTGCTTGATTCTGATTTCTTGACAAGTTTATTATTTGTTAGTTTCATTTTACCTCCTATATATTTTTATTATATAAATGATATACAAAACCTTGAATGTATATATACATCTTGTATATACAAAATAAAAGTTACACTGATGTAACTTTTACTTTATTTAATGTCTTTTCTATTAATTCTTGTGAAGCTATACCTTTAACTTGAGCTGTTGCTGCTCCAGCTGCATTTGCTCATCTAAAAGCTTCTAATGTTCCAAGTTCATACTTGGCAACAAATGTAGAAATGAATGAATCTCCTGAACCTTGAGGTGAAACAAGTTTGATAGGTTCGATAGTTGCCTTAAAGATCTCTGATTTAGAATTCATAATGTAGGCTCCATCTTTACCCATTGTTATAGCAACATTCTTAGCTCCTAATTTTCTTAATTGTTTCATTGCATCTATAATCATTTCTTTATTTTTAATCTTAATGTCGAATATTTCCTCTAACTCTTCTTTGTTAGGTTTAATAATTAGTGGTTTATATTTCATAAGATCTTTTAATACTGGTTTTGAAATATCAAATACAAGTTCTACATTCTTAGAAACTGCCATTTCTGAAATTTCAAATAAGAAATCTTCATCAACAGGGTTAAAAGAACCCATAATCATTAAAACATCATCTTCATTAAAGTGAGAAATCTTTTTTAATATCTCTTGTCTAGCATTTGATGTAAGAATTGGTGCAGTTGAGTTGATTTCAAAGTTGTCATCAGCAAAATTTAACTTTAGATTTATTCTTGTATCATCATTCGCTTTGATTTGTAAGTTATTTACACCTTTATCATTTAATTGATTAGTTATTAATTCACCTGTAAACCCACCAGAGTAGTGAATCGCTGTATTTTTAATGCCATGTTCCTCTAAAATAAGTGAAGCATTGATTCCTTTACCACCAGCTTCATAAACTTTCTCATTAGGATTAAAGTTTGTAATCTCTTGAAGTTTATTTTCAGTTGATATTATGTAATCGATTGCTGGATTAAGTGTTAATGTGTAAATTGTTTTGTTATCTCTAGCTGAATAATCAATTTTATTCAATGAAGCATTAATTATATATTCAGCTACTGAAGAATAATTTAGCTCTAAAGATTTACTTCTAATTAGATCTCTTTCCTTCTTTGAAACTCTTAAGTTTATTTGTTTATCTTTTCTATTCATATTAGTATTATATACAATTTATGTATATACAGTGAAATTAATTTTAAAACTGTAATATTTAATGTCTAATACCTAATAGTAATACATAATATGTTGATATAATATATACATATATAAGTAACCCCTATTATAATTAGGGGGTTATTTTTTATAAAGGTAAAAGGAAAGAAATATGAAAATTAAAAATATAGCTATTATAGCTCACGTTGATCATGGTAAAACAACATTAGTTGATCAACTATTAAAGAACTCTGGTTTATTTAGAGATAATGAAGAAGTTCAAGAAAGAATGATGGATAGTAATGACCTTGAAAAAGAAAGGGGAATTACAATCTTAGCAAAAACAACTGCTGTTGATTATGAAGATTACAGAATTAACATTTTAGATACACCAGGTCATGCTGATTTCTCAGGTGAAGTAGAAAGAATCCTTTCTATGGTTGATGGAGTACTTCTATTGGTTGATGCATTTGAAGGATGTATGCCTCAAACTAAGTTCGTGCTTAAAAAAGCGCTAGAAAAAAATCTAAAACCAATAGTTGTAGTTAACAAAGTTGATAAACCTGAAAGAAGAATCAATGAAGTGCTTGAAGAAGTGTTTGAATTATTAATTGAATTAGGAGCACCTGATGAATTATTAGATCACCCTACTATTTATGCTTCAGCTATTAATGGACAAGCAGGTTATGAAGCAGATGCTCTTGAAGATAACATGAATCCAATCTTCGATACTATTCTAAAAGAAGTTCCAGACCCAGTTAACATCGAAAATACAGCATTACAAATTTCAATGCTTGATTATGATAATTATTTAGGAAGAATTGGAATTGGTAGAGTATATGGAGGAAAGATTTCTTTAGGACAACAATTATCAGCAAGAGATATTAATGGTGATATTGTTAAATTCAAAGTTACTAAACTATATTCATTCAAAGGATTAGAAAGAATTGAAACTGAAGAAGTGCAAGCAGGACAAATTGTCGCTATTGCAGGTCATACAGAGATTAATGTTTCTGATGTAATCTATGAAGAAGGTAAAGAAGTTGACATTCCAATGCTTAGAGTTGATGAACCAACTCTAAATATGCAATTTATTGTTAATGATTCTCCATTCGTAGGTAGAGAAGGTAAATTTGTTACTGCTTCTAAGATCGAAGAAAGACTAATGCTTGAATCAGAGATTGATGTTTCATTAAAAGTTAACAAAACAGATCAACCTAATATCTTTAATGTATCAGGTAGAGGTGAATTACACTTATCTATCTTAGTAGAAAACTTAAGAAGAGAAGGATTTGAATTACAAGTAGGAAGACCTACAGTTATTATTAAAGAAATCGATGGCCAAAAGTATGAAGCTGTTGAAGAAGTAACAATTGATGTGCCTGAAGAATACTCAGGAGCAATTATTGAATCACTAGGTAATAGAAAATCTGAATTCAAAGATATGAAACACATTGGTTCACATTCAGTTAGACTAAAATTCGAATGTTGATCAAGAACTCTTATTGGATATAATGGAGAGTTCATGACTTTAACAAAAGGTTACGGAATATATAACCATACATTCTTAGAATTCAGACCTTCACCTGGTATTGAGTTCAGAGGAAGAAAGAATGGTGTATTAGTTTCTATGGCTAATGGTAAAGCATCAGCATATTCTCTAATCGGATTAGAAGATAGAGGTACAATGTTAATTGAACCAGGTGATGAAATCTATGAAGGAATGGTTGTAGGGTTTACAAACAAACCTGGAGACTTAGCAGTTAATGTAGTTAAAGCTAAAGCGCAATCAAATGTTAGATCAGCTGGTAAAGATAATACAGTTGTAATTAAAAAACCTGTTATCTTATCATTAGAAGAATCAATTCAATTCTTAGAAGAAGATGAGTTATGTGAAGTAACTCCAGAAAGCATAAGAATTAGAAAGAAACTTCTTAATGCTGGTGATAGAGCAAGATACGAAAGAGACAAAAAGTACAAAGAACAAAACAAATAATAAAAGAAGACACGCTTTAAAGCGTGTCCTTTTTTTCTTTTTTATAAGTTGATTTATCATATTGGATAAAGTTAATCAACTTTTTAATAGTTAACTTTTTTAAGTTACTATCTAGGTATTTATTGACCAACTTAATTGATTTACCTATTTCTTCATTCTTGAATAAGACAAGATGATCTAGTTTGATGAAACTTTCTTTAGCAAAGAAATATCTTAATCAATAATACCCTGGATTTTTACCTTCACCTTTGATGGTTTCTGCATCAGTTAATGGAACTGCAAGAAAGTATCCTTGTTTAATATCAGTCCTCACAACCAAATATGGTCTAGCGCCTTTATTCTCAACACCATGATACTTTATTCCTGAGTTCTTCTCATCTACTGATATAAATTGAAACTTATTTACTTGCATATTTGAATCCTTAAAAAAATGCCGTTTACTAATAACGGCGGACCCTCCAAATTTTACACTACTAGTAATAGCAACAATCTGGCGTCATGAAAAGTATAAAACTTAACAATATAATTATACAAATTTAGAGAAAAAACTGAATTTTTTCTTTATTTTTTCTGTATTCTTTCAAATTAAAAATTATCCGTAAAAAAAAATTGTACATAAAGTACAATAAGTTTTCTTTTTAGAAGTCTTCTATTTCGTCATCTTCTGGATTATAGAATTCATCATCTTGTTGATTATTATTTGTGTAATCAATATGTTCTAAATCATAATCTTCATCAGTGAAATTGTAATCTTCTGAATTTGAGTCTAATGACATTTCTTCTGTTATGTTTGAGAACTCATCAAGATCAATGATTGCTCCTTGTGATTGAGAAACATATTTTGATTTTGAGATTGGCTCTCATTCAATACCTTCATCTTTAGCTTCTTGAACTGTTTTAACATCAATTTTAGATTTTGTTAAAATAGCAGCAAGCTTAATGTTGATACCTCTTTTACCTAAAGCTGGTAAGAATTGATCTTCTTCAACAATAACTGTTGCAGTTCTTCATCCTTCTTCATCCTCTTCAAGTTTAATACCTGTTATTTCAGCTGGTAATAGAGATTCAGCAATGAATTGTTTAATGTCTGGGTGGTACTTAATAACATCAAGTCTTTCTCCACCAATTTCATCAACGATTGGTTTGATCTTTTGACCTTTAACCCCAATGATTGAACCAACTGGATCAACATTGTCGTCTTGTGTAGATACAGCAACTTTAGTTTTGAAACCTGCTTCTCTAGCAATTGCTTCAATTACTACTACTCCATCTTGAACATCATCGATTCCTCTTTCGATTAACTTAGCAACGAACTGAGGTTGTCTTCTTGATGCAATAATTTGTGCATCTTTTGATAACTCTTCAACATCCATTACATATATTGTTAATGGGTTACCAATAACAATCTTGTTTTTATCTAATGGAGAGATTTCTGATGATGGCATAAATATTGAATCACCATTGTAATCTAATATTACGTTACCTCTATTAAGTAATTTATGAACTTTAGGTGTAAGTAATTCATTTCTATGTTTAGAGAACTTGTGATAAAGTTTAATTTTCTCTATCTCTGAAAGTTTTTGTAAGAATAATTGTTTGATATGTTGAGATTTACCCATATTAATATCATCTAGATTAATCTTCTCTTCAAATATATCTCCAACTTTTAATCCTAGACCTTCAATTCTTTCATCGCCTAATTCAATTTGTCTAAATCTAGATAAGATTGTTATCTCTTCAACAACTTCTAGATATTTTGTGATATCAACTTCTCCTGTTTCAAGATTAATATCAACTTTTACTTCTGCTCCTTCAGGTTCTTCTTCTTCATACCTTGAAAGTGCATCTTTATTTTTTTCGAAAGCTTTTCTAAATACTTCTTCTAAGTATAATTTAGCTTCTCCCTCAGTTAAACCTTTTGAATCTAAAAATTCATGTAACTGAGATATATAATTTTCACTTGCCATTATTTTTTCTCCTTCTTTTAATAGTAAGGAGTAGCCAACTTGGCTACTCCTTTACCATATTCTGTTGTTAATATAATTATATCACTAATTACTAATCAAATAATGATAATTGCTGAGTTGTAGTCTTATGTTTTTCTTCATCTTTGAAGATTTTAAGATCAATCATTCTATTAATTATCTTACTTGGGAAACCAGATCTATTCTTGAAATCAATTATTGATTCAAATGGTTTTTGTTCTCTTTGTTTAGTTGCATTTTTAGCAACTAATGAACCAATTCCGTCTAAGACTGAGAATGGAGGAATTAGTTTTCCTGTCTCTCAATTTATTTCGTAATTCTCAGATCTTGATTTATGTATATTTACATTTTCAAATTCAAAACCTCTTGAATACATCTCTAGAATAATATTATATGTTTCTAATAAATCATTATGTTTCTTTAGCTTCTCTTTATAAGGTATATCAGATAATTCTTTCATGTGTTTCTTCATTTCAGATACACCTTTAAGAACTTTTTCTAAATCAATTTCAACATCTCTCTTTGAGAAATATGTTGCATAATATTGCAATGGATAGTTAATCTTGTATCAAGCAATTCTATATGCCATCATAACATATGCAGTAGCATGTGCTTTAGGGAACATATATTTAATTGCTTTACATGATTCTATATATCAGTCAGGAACATTATTATCTCTCATTGAATGTTCTCATTCTGGAGTAAGACCTTTTCCTTTACGAACTGATTCCATGATATCAAATGACATTGAGTTATCTAATCCTTTTTCAATTAGATAAGTCATGATATCATCACGAACAGAAATAACTTCTGCTAGTGTAGCTTCATTTGATTTAATTAGGTTTTGAGCATTACCAGCTCAAACATCTGTACCGTGAGATAGACCAGAGATTCTAACAAGGTCAGCAAATGACTGTGGTTTAGCTTCTCTAACTAAATCTCTAACAAACTTTGTACCAAATTCAGGTAAACCAAGTATTCCTAGTTCTTCACCTGTGTAGTTTTGGTTATAGTTTAATGCTTTATTACTTTCAAATAATGAAATAACTTCTTTATCATTCATAGGAATGTCTTTAGGATCAACTTCTGTTAATGTTTGTAACATTCTAACTGAAGATGGATCTAAGTGACCTAGTAAATCAAGTTTTAATAGGTTATCATGAATTGAATGGAAGTCGAAGTGAGTTGTTTTTCAATCAGCTGTTGCATCATCACCAGGATAATTGATTGGTGTGAAGTCATAAACTGACATTTCTCTAGGAATAACAATTAATCCACCTGGATGTTGTCCAGTTGTTCTCTTTGCACCCTCAACCTTAGAAGCATATCATTCGATTGTTGGTTTATCGAAATGTTTTTCCATCATTTCTTCATAATTTTTAACATATCCGATTGCTGTTTTAGGAGCTGCTGTAGAAATAGTACCAGCTCTGAAGACATTTTCTTCTCCAAGAACTTCTTTCATGTATAAATGAATTCTTGATTGGTTTTCTCTAGAGAAGTTTAGATCAATATCAGGAACTTTATCTGCATTGAACCCTAAGAATGTTTCGAATGGTATCTTATGACCGTCTCCAATCATTTTTGTTTTACATACTGGACATTCTTTGTTAGGTAAATCATATCCACAGTCAACTTCATTGTTGAATTCATGATGTTTACAGTTAGGACATCTATAGTGTGGCCTTAAAGGATTAACTTCTGTTATTCCTGAGAAGGTAGCAGCTATAGATGAACCAACAGAACCTCTTGAACCTACTAAGTATCCGTCATCATTTGACTTCTTAACGGCAATAGCTGATAGATAATAGATAATTGAGAACCCATGTTCTATAATTGGACTCAATTCTCTTTCAAGTCTATCAGTAATTTCTTTGTCTGGGTTTTCTCCATAGTATTCTTTTAGAGTTTCCTTAATAGAGTTTGTTAATTCGTTCTCTGCACCAGGTATTTTAGGAGCATATAAATCATCCTTGATTGGTTTTTGTTTTGATATTTGTGATTGAAGGTTGGCTGGGTTTGTAATTGCCATTTCAATCACTACATCTTCTTCAAAGTAACCTTTGAACTCTTCAAAGATCTCTTTCGTACTTCTTAAATGGTTATCAGGTTTCTCTAACTTAGGATTTCTGAAGTTGTTAAGCGGATGACCTCCACCCCCGACTCTTTTAGCTGAAATTAAAATGTCTCTGAATATCTTTTCTTCTTTTGCTGAGTAATGAGCATTAGAAGAAATGATAACTGGAACATTATGTTTATCAGCAATCTCTTTAATCTTTCTTAAACTCTTCTTAAGTTCACTACTTGTTATAGTTCCGTTGTTTACTAAATGCTTATATGCACTTGGTGGGAAGATTTCTATGTAATCATATATATCAATAATTGATTCCACTAATGGTCAATCAGCATTTAATATACTTTCAAATAGAATTCCTTTTGAACAAGAAGAACCAACTAACATATTCTCTAGTAATGGTTCGTTCTTATTAATAAAGAATGATAAAGGCATCATTGCTATCTTCTTCTTATCATTGAAGTACTTAACATTAGCCATTGAGATTATTTCATTAATATCTCTTAACCCTTTTTGATTCTTAGATATTAATGTAATATGGTTTGTGAAGATGAAATTGTTTAATGAATCCATTAATGGGTTAATGTCATTTAAATTTCTTATATCAGTCTTAACCATTTTATGGATTAGTCTTTCAAATACTTTAGATAATACTTCTGCATCATAATCAGCTCTATGGGCTGCTTGTTCATCATAAGTAACTGACTCATTCTTACATAAAACTCCAAGTCTATGTGCTCTTGAAGTTGGATGGAAGTGTCATGATAGTTTCATTGAATCGATTACAGGATTATGAATAGGTTCAAATCCATTTTCAATATATGCTTTGTTTAAAAAGTTGTAATCAAAAGAAGCATTATGAGCAACAAGGATTGCATCTCCGATTCAATCTCTTATTTCAACTATTGCTTCTTCTATTTTAGGAGCATTAGCTACATCTTCATTTGTAATTGATGTTAAGCTAGTAGTAAACTCTGAAATTTCTCCATTAGGTTTAATAAATAATTGTTTTCTATCAATTACTTTATTATCTTTATACCTAACAGCACCAAATTCTATTATTTCACCATACAATGCCGATACTGAAGTTGTTTCTAAATCGAAGAATACATATTCAGCATCTAATATTCCTTGGTTTCTTGGGTTAATAACTATCTTTGTATTTAGATCATCATAAATATCAAGCTCAACCCCATAGTTGACTATAACATCTGTACCTAATGAAGCAAAGTAAGCTTCAGGATAAGCTTGAGCTGTATTATGATCAGTAATAGTAATTGATTTTAGGTTGTAAGCCTCTGCATATTTAAGATAATCTTTAACAGTTGATACTCCATCAAGAGTTGACATCTTTGTATGTAGGTGGAATTCACTTCTTGAGTAACCAGTGTCATCTTTTTCAATGTTTAGGATTGATTCTTCAGATATTTTCTGAATATCTGTAGATGGATTAAATGATTTAAGCATATGCATTTGACGATATTCATCTTTTTCATAGGTTCCATATATCCTAATCATAGTTCCATCTTTTAATCCAGGTAAAACACCCTCTTTATCAAACATAGTAACCATAACTGCATGTTCACCAGCAGCTAAATTAAAGTTATGAAGTATAGTCCCTGTCTTAGCAGTTCTTTTTTCATAGTTTATAACTTGTCCGTTGAAGTAAACTCTTATTTGTTTATCTTCTTTTGATTCAAAATCTATTTCTTTATAACCTTCTCTTACTTTTTCATCATGAACTTCGTTTTCTTCTTTTTGAATTACTGCTTTAGGTGCAGATTTCTCTATTAGGTCTTCTAGTTTATGTGTAGAGAATAGATTTGTATTAACTTCAAATCTCAACTCTCTATTTGAGATACCAAAATCTCTCAAGTATTTAACTAGATCCTCTTTAAATGAGTTAAATGCTTGTAAACTTTCTTCTTTTGAGAAAGAAAAAACAAATTCACCGTTATCCCCTATAGAAAGATGAAGACTAGACAAGTTAAAGCTTGGCATAATTCAATTTATAAACTCTCTTGTACTTTCATATGTATGAATAAGATTGTTCTTGTGTTCTATTTCTATTTTAATAAACACAAGTTCTCCATTCATCTCATTAGCAACTGTTTCTTTTGCTTTACTGAATAGTTCTATGTATAGAGTAGGAGTTAAATGAGCAACATTACTTAATGTTACTCTTACATTTGGTGTTCCTTTTTCAATTGTTGCTTTTAAAGAACCGTCTATTAAAGAAGATCTTAGTTCTTCGGTTGCAGTTATCTTATTTAAAAAATCTATCATAATCTATCTCTTTAATTTTATTATGTTTCTCTCATTAAAAGAGAAACATTTTAATTTTTTTACCTAAAATATAGATTATATTTAAGTTATCTAGGCAAATAATAATCAGAAAACGTATGAAAATAATGTTTGTTTTTATGTGGAAATAGGAATATAATTATATATATAAGAAATGTTGAAAAAAGCACTTAGATTTTTAATAAACATTAA
>CAYUKZ010000013.1:0-9988 GCA_964445515.1 uncultured Mycoplasma sp.
AAAACAGCCGGTAAAATACCGACTGTCAACTTTTTACAAAGCATTTTGCTCAAACTTTATAAATAAATATAAAGATTGTTATTAATAATTATTCAACTGATTCTTCAGTAGCTTCAACAACTGGTGTTTCTTCTACTTTTGGAGTTTCTTTAACTGGTGTTTCCACAGTTTCAACTTTCCCAACTATAACTTCAATTGATCCCCCAGCTTTCTCAATAGCAGCTTGTGCTGATTTTGAGAATTTATGTGCTGAGACTTTGATTGATGATTTAATTTCACCATTTCCTAACACTTTAAGAAGTCCGTAGCTATTTTTAATAACTCCTGCTTCTACTAAGTGTGCTGGTGTAACTTCTGATACACCTAATGCTTCAATAGCATCTAAGTTAACGATAGTATAAACAGTTTTAAATGGTGCGTTAGTGAAACCTCTTTTAGGTAGTCTTCTGTAAAGAGGATTTTGTCCCCCTTCGAATCCGATCTTAGCTGAGTAACCAGCTCTTGATTTTTGACCGTTTTCTCCTCTACCTGCAGTTTTATCTCCACGTCCAATTCTTTTCTTGTTATGTCTTGAACCTGGAGTGGCTTTCATATTATGCAATTCCATTATTCTTCTCCTTTACCTTCAGACTTAACTGATTCTTTTTTAGTTTCAGGTTTAGCTTGAGGTTTTCTATCGTTATTTCTAGGTTTTCTTGTAATCTCTTTTTTTAGATTAGCAATTTCTTCACCTGTTCTCATTTGTTTTAATCCATCGATTGTTGCTAACACAACGTTATGTGGATTGTTAGTTCCTAAGTTTTTAGAATAAATATTTCTAATACCTGCTAATTCAACTACTGCACGAACTACGTCAGAAGCAATAACTCCTTTTCCTTCTGCAGCTGGTTTTAGCATAACTCTAGCAGCACCTCTGTGCCCTATTACGTTATGTGGAACTGTGTCTTGGTGTCCTGTTATTTTAACAGTTGTTAGATTTTTTCTAGCTGCTCTAACAGCTTTTTTGATAGCTTCAGGAACCTCGATATGTTTACCGATTCCGTACCCTACTCTACCTTTTTTATCTCCTACTACAACTAGTGCAGAGAATTTGAATCTTCTTCCACCTTTTGTAACCTTGATAACTCTTTTGATTTGTAAAACTCTTTCTTCAAATTCTTGTTCTCTTTGAGGTCTGTTTGCAAATCTAGGGTTAACTGGTCTTGCGAAAGGATCGAAGTTTCCTGGTAAGAATTCTTCAGCTATTGCTTCAGATGTATGTGGTGTATTTTTAGATGCTTTCTTTTCTTCAACAGGAGCTGCTTCTTCAGCAACTTCTTCAGTAGTTTCTTCTACTACTTCTTCAGTTGTTTCAGTAGCTTCTTCAACTACTTCTTCGTTTTTAATTTCTTCGTCTGTAAAAAACATAATTTCTCCTTAGAATTTTAATCCTGCTTCTCTTGCTGCATCTGCTAAAGCTTTTACTTTACCGTGGTAAATGTATCCACCTCTATCAAATACAACTTCGTTTACACCTGCTGACTTGGCTGCTTCAGCAACTGCTTTACCAACCTTAGTAGCGTTTTCAATATTGTTACCAGTTAATTTTAATGTTTTTGTTGAAGCTGATGCTACAGTTGTACCTGTTTCATCATTAATTACTTGTGCATAGATTCCTGTGTTTGATTTGAATACATTTAGTCTTGGTCTTTCAGCAGTACCTGCAGAAATTTTTGCTCTAACTCTATAGTGTTTTAATTGTCTTTTTTCTTTTAATGTTTTAGCCATATTAATTACCTATTATTTAGCAGCTTTACCAGCTTTTCTAATAATGTATTCTCCTTTATATCTAATACCTTTTCCACCATATGGTTCAGGTTTTCTATATGATTTAATCTTTGCAGCAAATTCTCCAACTTGTTGTTTATCAATTCCTGAAATTTTTAATTCAGTTGGTGATATTACTTCTGCAGTTAAGTGTGCAGGCACTTCTAGATCTACCTTATGAGATAGTCCTAGTGAGAATTGAAGTGCGTTACCTTTTTGTACTACGTTGTAACCAACTCCAATTATTTCTAATGTTTTTTCGAAACCTTCAACAACCCCAGTAACCATACCTTGGATTAATGAATTAGTTGTTCCATGTAACATTTTTGTTTGTCTGTTATCGTTAGCTCTTTCTGTTTTAACTTCTGCGCCTTCAACGTTAACTGAAATTAGTGGTGAGAATTCTTTTACTAATTCTCCTTTAGGTCCTTTTACTGTTACTTTATTTGCATCAACTGAAACTGTTACGCCTTCAGCTAATGAGATGATTCTTTTACCAACTCTTGACATAAAATAAACCTTCTGGCTATCAAACGAAAGCCATAACCTCTCCACCTAATTTTTGTTCTCTTGCTTTTGCATCAGTCATTATACCTTTTGAAGTTGAGATAATACCTATACCAAAACCGTTTAATACTCTAGGAAGTCTTTCGGCTTCTGAATAAACTCTTAGTCCTGGCTTAGAAATTCTTTTTAGTCCTGTAATTACTTTAGAGTTACCTTTATATTTTAAGAATATAACTAATTGCTTAGCTACTCCTTCTCCTTCAATTTTGAAGTCTATAATGTAACCTTCTTCTTTTAAGATGTTTAATATTTCATTTTTAACTTTTGAATAAGGTGCAACCACAGCTTTATGCTTTCTTTGGTTTGCATTTCTAATTCTAGTTAATAAATCTGCTATTGGATCATTTATCATAATTTCTCCTTACTCCTTATCAAGAAGCTTTCTTAACTCCTGGGATTTCTCCTGCTGAAGCCATGTTTCTAAAGCAAACTCTACAGATTCCGTATTTTCTCATGTAAGCATGTGGTCTTCCACAAATCTCACATCTATTATAATTTCTAACAGCAAATTTTTGATGTTTTTGCTGTTTAGCGATCATTGATTTCTTTGCCATATATTACTCTTCTCCTTTTCTTATGTTTTTGAAAGGCATTCCGAACTTAGCTAATAAAGCGTAAGACTCTTCGTTATTACTTGCTGTTGTAACAATAGTAATATCCATTCCTTTCATAAAGCTAACTTTGTCTAGATCGATTTCAGGGAAGATGATGTATTCAGAAATACCCATTGAGTAGTTTCCTCTTCCATCAAATGCTTTATGGTTAACTCCTCTGAAGTCTCTAATTCTTGGTAATGCGATAGTGATTAGTTTATCTAAGAATTGGTACATATTTTCCCCTCTTAGAGTAACTTTAACACCTAGAGGCATTCCTTCTCTAATTTTAAATGAAGCATTTGAAACTCTTGCGTATGTTTCAATAGCTTGTTGTCCAGTAATTCTTGTTAATTCTTCAACTGCATCTTGTACAATCTTTTTATCATTAACAGCTTTACCTAGTCCCATGTTAATAACGATCTTTTCGATCTTTGGAACTTGCATGATAGATTTAACTTCTAGTTCTTTTGCTAATTCAGGTTTAATTGTTTCATTATACAATTTGAATAATCTTGATTCAATAGCCATAATTAAATTTTCTCCCCGTTTACTTTAGCAATTCTATTTTTGTCTTTTCTACCATTTTTGTTTTGCTCATATTTATAAGCAACTTTTGTTACTAATGGCTTATCTGCAGTTCCTGCATTAACCATTACGTTTGAAGCATCGATTGGTTTTTCAACTTTTTCGATTCCTCCATCAGGGTTTGATTGTGTAGGTTTAATATGAACTGTTCTCACATTAACTCCTTCCACAACTACTTTGTTTTTACTTGGGAATGTTGCTTGAACTACACCAGTTTTACCTTTATCGGCTCCAGAAATAACAACTACATTGTCTCCAACTCTAATTTTCATATCTGTCTCCTCCTATAGTACTTCTTGTGCAAGAGATACGATTTTAGCATATCCCTTTTCTCTTAATTCTCTAGCAACTGGCCCAAAGATACGAGTACCTCTTGGCTCTTTATTATCTTTGATTAACACTACTGCGTTATCATCGAATCTAACGTATTCCCCTGTAGATCTTTTAACCCCATGTTTTGTTCTTACGATTACGGCTTTAACAACTTGTCCTTTTTTAACTCCAGCGTTTGGTTGAGCTTTTTTAACTGTTCCTACTATAATATCCCCTACATTTGTAAACTTAACTTTAGATCCACCTAAGTTTCTAATAACTAAAACTTCTTTAGCTCCAGAGTTATCTGCAACTAATAATCTCGATTCTGTTTGTATCATAGATTACTCCTTATTTAGTTTCCTTAATGTTTATTAATCTAAATGTTTTTGTTTTTGAGTAAGGTTTTGTTGACATAATTTCAACTGTGTCTCCAACTTTAGCTTCATTCTTTTCATCATGAGCTGCAAATTTCTTAGAATACTTAACTCTCTTACCGTATAGTTTGTGAGCTCTATATGTATTCACTTGAACTGTAATAGTTTTATCTGCTGCTGCTGAAACCACTGTTCCGATATATGTTTTTCTTGTTTCTGTAGTTCTCATTATTTAGCCTCTCCTTCTGGTGCTGTTTCGTTGTTTTCCGCTGGTGTAACTTCTTCAGTTACTTTTGTTGTTTCTTCAACAACTGTTTTTTCTGCTACTGGTTTAACAGTTGCAGGTTTTGATTCAATTACTATTCCATTTTCTTTTTCTTTTAATACAGTGAATGCTAATGCAATATCTTTTTTAGTTGCTTTAGGTAAGTGAGTCTCTTGTAATTGACCTGTAGCGCTTTCGAATCTTAAGGCAAGTAATTTACCTTTTAATTCTGAGATTAACTCTAATAGTTCTTCTCTAGATTTTTCTCTTAATTCTGATGCTTTATACATAATCTATTAAAACTCCTCTCCCTTTTTAACAATTCTACATTTGATAGGTAGTTTGTGCATACCAAGTCTTAATGCTTCATAAGCATCTTCTTCTCTGATATCTCCACCTAATTCAAATAGAATCATTTTTTCTTTTGCAACTGCAACATAATGATCTACTGAACCTTTACCTTTACCCATTCTAACTTCAAGTGGTTTCTTAGTCATAGGATGGTGAGGGAAGATTCTAATATATAAATCTCCTTGTCTCTTTAGGTATCTAGTTATAGCAATCCTTGTTGCTTCAATTTGTCTAGCTGTTATTCATGTACCTTCTTTTGCTTGCAATCCGTAGTCACCAAAGTTAACTTTAGTTCCTCTTTTTGCTTTACCTGTATAGTTAGGTTTAAAAGGTTTTCTGTGTTTTGTTTGTCTAGGTTGTAACATTATTCGTTACCTCCTTCTTTTACTTCTGGTTTAGCTTCACCTTCAGGTTTTTTACCTTCTGGTTTTCTGTCATTGAATCTTCTGTTATCGTTTCTTCTGTCATTTCTAACAGGTCTTTCGATTTCTTTTCTTTCTTGACCTTTAAGTAATTCACCTCTTGAGATTCAAACTTTAACACCTAATACTCCATAAGTAGTATGTGCTTCTGCTAAAGCATAATCTAAATCGTTTCTGAAAGTTTGTTGTGGTACAACTCCTTCTGAGTAACCCTCAGTTCTTGCCATATCAACTCCGTTAAGTCTTCCTGAAACTTGTGTTTTGATTCCTTTAGCTCCTGATCTCATAACTCTGTTAATTACTCTTTTTTGAGCCATTCTGAAAGATGTTCTGTTTTCTAATGAAATAGCAATTTCGTTAGCTATAACTTTAGCATCTAAGTCTGGGTTTTTGATTTCTTTAACCTTAACTTCGATATTTGTGTCTTTTTCTCTAATAATCTTAGAGATTGATTTTTTGATATTTACTAGATTCTCAGCTTCTTGTCCAAGAACTGCTCCTGGTTTTGCTGTGTTAAATGTAATTAAGATTTCTCCTGGTTTTCTATCGATTTCGATAGCTGATAATGCTCACTCTTTAACTAATTTGTCAAAGTGCTTTCTGATTTTCTTATCTTGAACAACTCATTTTGATCAAGTTTGATTATCTGGTGCATAGTATCTTGAATTTCACTCTTTGTTAATTCCAAGTCTTAATGCAATTGGATTAGCTTTTTGTCCCATTATCTATTTTCCTCTCTTTTCATCAGTAACTACTACTGTAATATGTGATGTTCTTCTTAATTTTTGGTCAGCTCTACCTTTAGCTCTAGCTCTATATCTTTTCATTGTTGGACCTTCGTTAGCGAATGACGCTTTTACGTATAATCCATCTGATGTCATACCATGGTTTTCTGTTGCGTTAGCAACTGCTGAGTTTAATACTTTTTTAATGATTGTTGCTGATTTCTTAGTTGAGTTTTCTAAGATGGCAAATGCCTCTTCGATTGATTTGTTTCTTATTAATTCACAAACTAGGTTTGCTTTTTGTGAAGAAACTCTAACTACTTTAGCTTCTGATCTTGCTTCCATAATTCTCTCCTAATTATTTTTTCTTCTTGTCGTCTCCGTGCCCACCGTATGTTCTAGTAGGTGCGAATTCTCCAAGTTTGTGCCCAACCATATCTTCTGTAACGTATACATTTATAAACTCTTTACCTTGGTGTACTTGTAATGTTAAACCTACAAAGTTAGGGAAAATTGTAGATCTTCTTGATCAAGTTTTGATTGGCTTTTTAGATTTCTCTTCAACAGCTTTTTCAACTTTCTTCATTAAATGGTCATCAATAAATGGACCTTTTTTCAGTGATCTTGCCATATTCTATTTTCTCCCCTTTCTTCTTCTAATTATCAGTTTATCTGATGATTTGTGTTTTCTTCTTGTTTTAACTCCAAGTGCTTTTTTACCTCATGGTGTTAAAGGTGCAGGTCTACCAATAGGCGCCTTACCTTCTCCCCCTCCATGTGGGTGATCGTTAGGGTTCATTACTGATCCTCTAACTGTAGGTCTAATACCTCTATGTCTGTTTCTACCAGCTTTTCCTCATCTAACAAGGTTATGTGCTGGGTTTGATACTTCACCAATTGTAGCTCTGTTTGTAGCTAGAACTTTTCTAACTTCTCCAGATGCTAATCTAATGATTACGTATCTTTCTGATTCATCTTTACCAAGTAATTGGGCTGATGTACCAGCTGATCTAACAAGTTCTCCACCTTTACCAGGTTTTAACTCGATGTTGTGAACTATTGTACCTTCAGGCATTAAGTTCATTGGTAAGTTGTTTCCTGATTTAATATCTGCATCAGGTCCTGACATAATCATGTCTCCAACTTTCATATCCTTAGTAGCGATAATATATCTTTTCTCACCATCTAAGTAGTTAATTAATGCAATGAATGCTGATCTATTTGGATCATATTCAATTGTTGCAACTTTTCCAGGTACTCCGTCTTTATTTCTTTTGAAGTCGATGATTCTATATCTTCTCTTAACTCCTCCACCTTTGTGTCTTACAGTGATTGATCCAGTATTATTTCTACCAGCTGATTTATTTAGCATTATTGTTAAAGATTTTTCAGGGTTGTTAGTTGTTATACCAGCAGCCTTGTAATCAATAACTGATGAATTTCTTCTACCAGGAGAAGTTGGTTTATATTTCTTGATTGTTGACATATATTCTCTCCTCTATGCTTCTCTTTCAGCTTCTTCCATAATTTTATCTGTATCAATAATTTTCAATGCTTTCTTCTCGGCTTCGTTGTTAACTACTCCTTCATCTCCATAAATTGGAATTGATCCTTTTGATAAAGTTACTATTGCTTTTTTGTATCCTTTTGTAAATCCTTCGTATCTTCCCATTCTTTTAGCTTTTTGTTTAACTTTGATGATGTTAACTTTTGAAACTTTTGCTTCTGATTTTGCAAAGATAACTTCTATTGCTGATTTAACATCAGTTTTAGTAGCTCTTGGATCAACTTCTAGTGTGTAAACATTGTTCATTAATAGAGTTGAAGATTTTTCAGTAATAATTGGTTTGATAATAACATCGTTAATATTCATTTTCATTATACTAATCTCCCTTCGATATTTTTAAGTACTGATTCAGTTAAAATAACTGCGTTTGAGTTTAAAATATCATCTAATAATACTTCTTCAACGAATACAGGCAATACATTTCCTAAGTTTCTTGCTGATAAGTATGTGTTATACTCAGCTTCATCTCCGTTTAAAATTAAAAGAACTTTTCTTTCATTAGCTTTAATGTTATCTAACATTTTAACAAAGTCTTTTGATGAAGGTTTTTCAAAAATCATATTTTCAATAACAAAGATTTTGTTTTCTTTAGCTTTTAATGATCATCCTGATTTAATAGCTAATTTTTTAATCTTTTTATTTACTTTTAATTCGTAATTTTTAAGTGGTGTAGGTCCGAATACAATTCCCCCACCTCTTCATTGTGGTGATCTAATAGAACCTTGTCTAGCTCTACCAGTACCTTTTTGTCTTCAAGGTTTTCTTCCACCACCAGAAACTTCTGTTCTAGTTTTTGTGTCATGTGTACCTTGTCTTAAAGCAGCTCTTTCTGAAAGCACTGTATCAAACATTGCTTGATTATGAGGTTCGATTGCAAATACAGCATCTGATACTTCAGTTGTTGATACTTGTTCTCCAAGTACATTAATGATGTTTAGTTTTGCCATTATGCTTCTTCTCCTCCGTTTTCTTCTTTTACTGCTTCTTCAGTAGCTTCTTCAACTACTTCTTCTTTAGCTTCTGCTGCCGCTTTTTCTTCAGCTGCTTTTGCTTCTGCTTCTTCCTTAGCTTTTGCTTCGGCTTCTGCTTTTGCTTCGGCTTCTGCTGCTGCTTTTGCCTTAGCTTCTGCTTGTAAATCTACTAACTCGATAGCTTGTTCAGCTTTATCAGTTTTAACTGCAGATTTAACCATAACAAATGATTTGTTTGGTCCTGGGATTGATCCTTTAATTAAGATCACATTGTTTTCAAGATCAATTGCAACAATTTCTAAATTTTGCATTGTAACTTGAACATGTCCCATATGTCCAGGCATTTTCTTACCTTTAATAACATGACCAGCTATATCACCAATTGACCCTGTGATTCTATGTGATTTAGATCCGTGGGCCATAGGTCCTCTATGGTGGTTATGTCTTTTAATGTTACCTTGGAATCCTTTTCCTTTTGAAGTTCCTGTAACATCTACGAAATCTCCAGCTTCGAATAAATCTGCAGTAATTTGCTGACCTAATTCAAATCCTTCCATTCCTCTTACTTCTTTCATAAAGTACTTAGCTGATGTGTTAGCTTTTTTAGCTTCACCTAATTCAGCTCTAGTAGCTCTATGATCTTTTTTATCTTCAACACCTAATTTGATTGCTGAGTATCCGTCAACTTCAACTGTTTTAACTTGTAATACAGTATTAGGTTTAACTTCAACTACAGTAACAGGGATTGCTCTACCATCTTGTGCAAAGACGGTTGTCATTCCTGCTTTTCTACCTAAAATACCTTGCATGATATTTAATTAGATGATTAAGCTTTAATTTCGATTGAAATACCTGTAGGTAGTTCAACTCTCTTAAGCTTATCCATTGTTTCTGGTGTTGATTTAACCAATCCGATTAATCTCTTATGAGTTCTTAATTCGAATTGTTCTCTTGACGTTTTATTAACGTGAACAGATCTTAGGATAGTAAACACTTCTCTTCTTGTAGGAAGTGGCACTGGTCCATAAACTTCTGCTCCAGTAGACTTAGCTACTTCAATAATCTTAGCCGCTGACTTATCAATAAGTTTTGGGTCATAAGATTTTAGTTTAATTTTGATTGCCTTATTATCCATATAAGGTTCACTCCTTTTCTGTTTTTTTCTTTTCTGTTTATTAACATTGTTAATTGGTTAATTCGAATTTATATAAATATTTATAGGTATAGGCTATAAAAGTTATACCACTACTTTGTGTGTGTAATATATATAGTTCTATACCGTAGTAATAATAACATATTTTAGCAGTTCTACAAATAGTAATATTAAATATAAAACACTACATATATAATGTAGTGTTTGAACTATTTATGCTTTTTCATCATATATCCCAGAGACTAGATTATCAAATCCATTTAAATATTCATCGCTAAATGAATCTAATAT
>CAYUKZ010000014.1:0-8984 GCA_964445515.1 uncultured Mycoplasma sp.
TCATTATTGTGATTGTTCCTTTATTAAAATTTAGTTCCATATATATAATTATACTCCTTTAAGGTTTTGTGTTTGTTAAGTCTTTTTGTAAAAAAATATTTTTATTAAATTACTACACTTGACACCTTAACTTTTGGGCTGTTCTTAAAGGTGTATAATTTATATAATATGATAAAAAGTAAATTAGAAAGAAATAAAATAATAAAACTACTTAGTTTATCAAGTGGTATTGCCGGAGAAGAAGCATTCTTACCTAGATATAACATTGGTAAAAAGCGTATAGAAGATTTAACTGGTTGCAAAGCAGAAGAAACTGAAAATTCATTAAAAGGTATTGAGTTTATATTAAACAACCCTGAAGCTAGAGCTAAAGATTTAAATGATTCATTTAAAGATCCTAATGTAACTGGTATTATTGCAAATATCGGTGGACTTGATTCTCATTTACTATGAGAATTTATAGATCAAGATGTAATTAAGAGTAATCCTAAATTCTTAATTGGTTTCTCTGATACAACTTCTATACATTTAATGTTATATAAACTAGGAATACAAAGTTTCTATGGTCCTTCAGTATTAGATGGATTTGCAGAGAACGTAGAAATGCATGAATTTACTAAAAGACACTTCTTAGAAATGGCTTTTGGCGAAGGAAAGTATACTATTGAACAATCTTCTGATGAATGAACAAGTGAATATTTAGAATGAACTGTTGAAGAAAATAATTCAATCAAAAGAAAGTTAAATAAAGAACAACATGGACATATTTGAAAAGGATTTAATGATAATATCATTGAAGCAGAATTGCTTGGTGGTTGTTTAGACTCATTGAAAGAAATAAATCACTTAGAATTCTATCCAACTAATGACCAATGAAAAGATAAAGCTATTTTCTTAGAAACAGCTGAAGATAAAATATCTCCTGAAGAGTTTGAGAAAGCAATTCTTAAACTTAAATGTGATTTAGATGTTGCTAAAGTATTATTAATAGGTAAACCAAAAGATGAAGAATACTTTAATGAGTATTTAGATATTCTAAACAAGCATATTAATACACCATTTATATATAATATGAACTTTGGACATACTGCTCCAGTATTAACAATTCCTTATGGTGGAAAAGTAACTATTGATCCAGAAAATAAGAATATAGTTATAGAAAAATAATATAGAGATGTGCGGTCCTTAACTTATTCCACCTTTCGCACAACTATGATTTCATTTAAAAGAAAAGACACGTTATAAACGTGTCTTCTTTTTTACTTACTTACTGAGTTTACGTACATTAATGTACCTAAGTATGAAGCAACTGGAATAGCGAAGATTAATACTTCACTTATTCATCAAATTATTGTTCCATGATATTCATCAGAGAAGTATACAATAGCAGAATGAATTCCACCTGGCTCACCTGGAAGAGCAATTAATCCTGGTGCTATTGAAGGAGCAAAGTTTCCATCTAATAACATTCCGATTAATCCTGCTTCAGGAGCACCTTTAACCATATATGGTGTTAGTGCTAAGAATAAGTATAGTGCAGATACTGCTGCTATAGTTATTATTGAACCTCAATACATAACTGATAGTTTATCTTCAGATGCACTATTATATGTTAAGTAACCATATAATGGTAATCCAACTGTTCCACCAAGAACAAGTAGTGTAAAGATTGCGTATGAATTGAATGAGTTATTAACACCCATTATCATTCCTTCTTTACCTGTAGATAATTCAAGTAGTTCTTTTGATAATGCTGGTAATAATGTATCAGCTGAATCTTGAATTATTTGTTGCAGTGAAAGAGGAAGGCTAATAGCTGGAAGTGCAATTGTTTTATTGGCCACACCTGTTGTTCATAAACCATTTCATCATTTAGGAAGACCTATAATTGTACCTCCAGCTCACAACTCAGCTCCACCATGGCCTTTTATTGTGATTTTAAATACATCATCTATCATGTAAATAAATGCATCTTTTGAATTTTTACCTGCCATTGTTGCTCAAGTTGCAAAGGTACCATCAACTACCCCTCCAGTTCCAATTGAAACTGAAATATCATATAATAAATTATCTGTTCCTGTTAATCCTGAAACTAATACATTTGCATCTCCACCCATTGATCCGAATGAATTGATACATACATTAGTAACTAATCAACCTAGAGCTAATAATCCCATTGATGAGTTTCTTAATGTTAAATATAATTTATCATCTGTATTTAATTCGTAGAAGAATCCAAATACTACATATGATAATGAAACTGTAATTCCTACAATTGCAATAGTCATCATAGCAATCGCTGTATCTGAAATTCCGTTTTCTAATTGTGATTTAAAGAATTGTCAGTTGAATGCAGCGAATGATATTGATGATAGAGCCATTGAGAATGCAGCAGCTCCCATCAATAGGTATCCACCTATTTTTAGTGTTTTGTCTTTGTTTTCATCTAACTTAAATATACCTAAGGCATTTAATGTTAAGAAAACTAATCCAGTTATTGTTACTAATACCCCGATAGTTGATACTAAGCAAAGGAATCAGCATGGACTTGAAGATAAGTCAATATCTAGAACCATGTGTGTTCCAAACCTGTTATCTGTTCAAGATCCAAGAACTAATAAGAAGATTAATACCAATCCTGATATAGCGAATACTATAGATCCTTTTGATATAGCATTAGTCTTATTATTAGAGTTTTTTGTTTGTGTTTCCATAATTTCTCCTATATGTTTATACAAAAACATTATACTTTGTGATAGTGATAGCATATAGTATGACATATGTTATTACTATTTTTTTACTAAAACAACTATGTTTTAAGGTTTATTCTTATAGAAATTAGGAAATGAAAAAATCTATAAAAATTTGACAATATTAAGGAGTATAATTTAAACAGGAGAATATCTATGATCAAGAAAATATTATGAACAGTTATTATATCTATTGGAGGTATTGCATTACTAACAATGGATGGACTATGAGATCAAATTAATGCTTTAATTGACTCTAGTGTACAGTTTGGTAACGAAACAAATGCTAAAAACTTCTTTATAATAGTATGACATGCTATCTGAATATCAATATTTATAGCACCTATACTATTCCTTTGAAAAGGAACTAAGCTTGTAGCTTGAATACCTGGTAGTTCAATCATAAGAATCGTTATTATTGCATTATTATATGTATTTATAGTAACACCATTAGCATCCGTAGGTGATCCAAGTGGATTATTCAATGTAGATTGAGGAGTAACACTTGGTTCAGCTTCTCAAACAATAACTTTAGTACTTATGTTAATAGGTTTATGACTATTTAGCTAAGGAAAAGAAAAACTAATTCTTAAGAATTAGTTTTTTTATTGCTCATTATATAGTTTGTTCATTTATTCTGTGCAAATGTTGTTAATATAAATATAATACCAACCATAATATCTAGGAATAATGCTGTTAACGCATATGCTAACTGCATATTCTCTGACATTGCATAGAATGAATATGTAAATCCAAAATTTAATACTGGATATGGAGGAATAATTAAACCTGCTGAACATAATGTAATTGAATATACTATATATAGGCATGGTCAAATGAATTGAATCATTGATCTTTGGTAATCATTTAACTGTCTTGTTCTATAATATCCAACTTCAGTAACTGCAAGGTACATAAACATACCAGGAATGATTAAATGTTTAAATGTAGTTCCAATAATAACCATCGCTCTATATGTAGTTGAAGGATCTGTGAATATATGATATTGTTTATTTGTTATAAACTCACCATGAACATTACCAACATAAGATAAATCAGGTCTTATAGGCAATCCATTCTTAACTGGATTGATTATTGCGTTGTGTGGAGATCAAGCCATCTTTAATACTAGTTCTTGTATTTCTGGTATATCACCATTTTTAGTATAAGCATTAACAACCGGGATATATGCAACTACCATAAACACTAATCCAGTAACTATTATGAATGTGAATACAGTATTTTTAATGTTTCAATGTTGTATTCACTTTTCAATACTTTCATTCTTAGTTGTTATAGCTATAAATGCTAATGTAATTCAAATCAATGCTGCTAAATTAGAAAGATGAGTTCAATATGCTATTCATTGTAGGTCATTGAACCCATCAATTCTATATGCATAAGCAAAGAATAGATCAAATGTTAAAAAGAATATAAATCCAAGTGCAGTTATTGAGAAAATAATTGATCTTTCGATCAATTTTCTCTTTTCTGACTTGTGTTTAATATCATTCTTGTTTAAGATATTCATATAAGTATATTATAATATATTTGTTATGAAAGATTTTTTTAAAGACAAAACATTCGAAGATTATTTATTGATGGGACTATTAGCTATTATTGTATTAGGAGGATTATTATTCGTTATAGGATACTTTTGAGGTTTCTCTACACCATTAGGAAGTACAATTGTATCAAGTAAGACTTCAATAAAAGAAATAGTAGCAGGTAATTCACCTTATTACAATACCGCATATGGTGGTGAAGTAAGTAATGGTATTAACCTATTCTCATTAATGGGAATTGTTGATCCAAGTTGAGGAGCAGCATATGGAATGTGCATCACAGCTATAATTGGAGTTTCATTATTACTACTATCAGTAGCTATCATCATATTAATAATGATTATTGGATTAATAGTAGATGTAATAATCCCTAAAATGAAAAAATAAAAATGCCTAAAGGCATTTTTTTATTCTGGATAATATTTATCGTAAGTTTCTTTAGAAATAAATCCTCTATCTAAGAAGTTTTTACCAATAGCTAATTCAAGTTCAATTCTTTTTTGACCTAATGCTTCAGATTCTTCTTGTAAAGATTCTAGTTTAGCTATTTCTAACGGATTCATTCCACCTTTCTTTGCTTGCTTAGCAAATAAATTTGATTTAGCTTGGAATTTTCTTGCTCACTCACTTGAAATTTCATGATTGTGAACTAACTGTTCAAATATTTGCTCTGATTGTTCTTTATTAATTTTATCAATGATTGAATTTACTTTAGAATAGTTATCAACTATTACTTTATCATCTTCTATTGCTTCAATCATTAACTTTATAATGTCTTCTAATTTTATAATCATAATATATTAATTATAAAACATATTAATCTATAATTTATATATTATGAAAGAAACTAATATTATAAGTTCAGTATCAAAGAAAGCAAATAACTTCCTTAATAGTAATAAGGCGTTTATTTTCTTTCTTGGTGGAGTAGTAGTTTCATCTTTAATAAATGTAATTATGTTTTCTTTTAATATAAACGACTTTACAATCGATACTTTATGATGAGGATCAATAAGTGTTAACGATAGTAATTCATATATTGGATGAATAGAAATAATAGTGGCTGCTTTTGGTTCTTTGCTTACAATTTGAGGAGTTATTTGAACAATAAGATTTGATAAAAGATTTATTTATCCTTTAGTTATTGGTGAAGTACTAGTAATTATTGATGCAATAATGTTAGGACTGGTTTTTACAGGTTTGTCTTATGTGTTAATGGTTATTAGTGCCTTATATAATTTCTTTATGTGAAATAATGTTGATGAAGATAACGATTCAAAGATGAATTTGTTTAATTGAATGATCATAATTATATTCATAACAATATATTGTGTGGGTGGAATTATATTAGTTGCTTCTGTGAGTGGAAAAGTAAATGGATTTAATATTGTAGATATAATTTCATCAGGTGTAGTTGCAGCTTCTTGATTTGTAATCTTAAGAAAATCAAAATGAGGGTTTGTAACATTCATAATTACAGATATTATTTATTTAATTGTTTATCTTTCAGTCGGAGTATGAGCAACAGCTTGTTCATATGCAATATATATGTTTATAGATTCAACTTCATTGTTAAGTTGATGAGAAAAGAAATAAGATGAGTTAAACTCATCTTATTTTATTTCATATTTAGTATATTTATCAATCAAAATAAACAGAGTTGAGTATAGAGAACCTATGATCAATCCGATTACTATTAATCAATATCAATTTGTTTGGAATCCTTTTATTCAAGGTATGATTCCAAACAATAATATATCTATAATTCAACCTGTTGATAGTCAAACATGAACATTAAGTATATTGCACAACATAAATGACAGCCCAACCATAACTGCATTTAATAAATATAATCAAGGGTTAATTAGAACAAAGAAATATTCCGTTGTTTCTGTTATCCCACTGAACATAGTTACTAAAACTCCTAGTAATAATACTTTTGATTTTTCATCTCTATTGAAGAATCAATAAGTTATTGCCACCATTGGATAAGCAAATGAAATTATTGGAATGAAACCTTCTTGGTATTGTCCTACTGCAGTATTATTCCTTAGGATAAAACTATATTGAGTTCCATCAGCAATGAAATTACCTGCATCAGCAAAATCTTTTATTCCATTTGAATACATAAACATTCAAATTGGACTATCACCTGCTATTGTTTTAACTAACTCTCCACTAGTATTATAAATATCTAGTTCTCCCCCGATAGAAGTTCAACCAAACGTTGGGATCATTACAGAATGTAAACCAAAAGGTAATAATAATCTATTTATGAATCCATATAAGAATGCATTTAAACCTATTGGTAGTCCATTTATGATTAAACCAATAAAACTAATTGTGATATTTATGAAAATAAATATAGGAACAAAAATAAATGCTAGACCAAAGGCAATTAGAACTCATAATGAGAGATGTATTCTCTTCTTATCAAGAAATATAAATATTGTTGCCAATATCATTGAAGTAAATATTGATATGTTAATAGATTTATTAATTCTTGTCTCTACAATTAATATGAAAGCATAAAATGTAAGGAAGAATATAAATGATTTTATTATTGTCTGTTCATTTTTATTATTATGATAAACATTTATTAAACTAATAAATATTAATAAGGGGAAAACACTGAAAAATGGAATACTAATCTTACTAATAAAGTTCCTTAAGAAGAAGTCAACTGGAAACAGATAACTTATTCCTAAAAATACAGATACGAAAGCAAGAAATGATAAAGGAAACATTAAAGCGGCCCCTAATTTATTAAGGATAGCTTTAAAGTTTAGCTTAATATCATTTGTCGAAATTGTTTTCGTACTTTTCATAGAGCTATTGTATTAAAATTATATAACTTTATATTAAATAACTAATATATAATAAGTATAAATGTGTATTTGTGAACAAAACATTCAACAAAATAAAAAAGAAATCAAACAAGTTAGGGCCCATCTTCACGGTATAACTTGTTCTCTTTCTTGTGATCATGAAAAACATGAGTTGAATGGTTTCTCAACTACAGAGTATACAACTTTCTCTAAAGATTCAATTTTTGATCAAATTGAAGATGGAGTTAAGGAATATATTGGCCTTCGGGGGACAATGTTTTAATATTTCTTTAGATATTTTTAATAAAAAAATATTTAAAGGAGGTTTATAATGAATATATTTTTATTAGTAACAATTTTGTTACTTTGTATATCTGCTATTTCTTTATTGGCGATAAACAAATTTGTAAATAAAGTTTGAGGACTAGTTACAGGAATACTAATTGGTCTTATCTTTATGATTACATTGATATTTTTAAAAGGAGATATCAAACAAGAGAGCGTCGATATATTGAAAGGTGTAGTAACACTACCTATTAATCTATTTATAGATTTAATAATAATAGTTATACCTTTCTTTCTGTTCTTTATAGTTGCTTCATTAGTTTTTAGTGAGCACTTTGGAAAGATTAAGAAGAGAACTTATGGTATTTCTCTTCTGAACTTATTATCATTATCATTATTCGGAATAATAATGGCAATGTTAATGATTCCATTAATAAATTTAATACCACAAGATCTTTGAAACTTCAATAACGTTATTGAATCAGGTGAAGAAGAAGGAGTTTGATGATTATGAATAATGATTATTGTAATTATTTTAGTTTCATTCATTTCATCACTAATAGTTAGGTTTGTATTACCTAATAAAGTTGATAGTATCAGAGAAATTGTTAACACTGTTGTTAAATATATGGGATTATATTTTTCAATAGTAGTGTTCTTTGTACCAGTAGTAATAATGTGTCAGTTCATTAGTATAGGATTGGCTGAAGATGAACTTAACTCATTAATATTAATTCAAATTTACCTTGGTATATTCTGATTAGGAGCTTTAATAATATTTGTTGCTCTATTTATAATGAATATCTTACTATCTGATAAAGAAGTAAGCATTAAAGAAAAGATTAAGATATTATTTAATCAAGTTTTAGTTGTATTTGCAACTCAAAGTACAACAGCATCATTACCAACTACTCAAAAGAACATTCAAAAACTAGGAGTGTGTGAAGAGATCTCTTTACTAACACCTACAAAAGGTGTTTTCATGGGAATGGTTATGTGTAATGGTTATGCACCAATGTTAATACTAGAATTTTGTTTAGCTTCCGTTGGAATGCTAACACCATTAAATGTTTTATTAGTTTCATTACTAGTATTATCATTAGCTATTTCAACTTCAGGAACAGGTTCTGCTGATTACTTTATAATTACAACAGTAGCAAGTATAATTCCTGGGTTATCACTTAATGTATACTTATCAGTTTTAATGCCGGCACAAGAAATTAATGAAAGAACAATTACAAGACCAAACAATACACTAGGTCATGTGTATGCGACTCTATTAACAGAGAAGTATCATCAGAAATTATCTGAATGTAATTGTAAGGTGAAACAAGAAGATTAAATAAGGTTTTAAAAAACAACATGCATAATGCATGTTGTTTTTTTCTAATGCTATTTCTTCTTTTGTGAAGCTTTGTGTTCTTTGATTCTTAGTTTTAAATCTTTATTTTCATTAATAATGTGATTTAATTTTTCTTTATCTGTATTTCCTTGGTAAGGGATTTCTAGATAATTGATTGAAGATTCGTTAACTGCTTTTCTTAGTTTTGAATTTT
>CAYUKZ010000015.1:0-7145 GCA_964445515.1 uncultured Mycoplasma sp.
ATCTGATAGTCTAGAATATGTCATTCTTGATTCATTTACATAAATTGGTCTATTAGAAAGATTAATTCAAGAACCAAATGCTAATTGTCATTTACTGTGATCTATTCTATTTGGTCTTTGTGAAGTAATTGGTAATACATAACCACTTCCATCATCATTTATTGATATTACTAGACAGGGTCTTTCATTTTCATGACCGGAATCAATACCTAATTCCCTGTCTAGTAAATATATTACATCAAATTGATCTTTTACTTTATCCATATCAATATTATTATACTCTATTTAACATAAATAGATTGATACCCATCTGGTTTTCTAAGAACATCTTATACATAGATGTTATTTGTTTAACTTCTTCTTGAGTAAAGTCTAAATCCCTACACTCAATAGGATTCTTTAATGAGTTAATCTCTATTATCTTAACTAAAGTTCTTGCAGGAAGTTTATAATCGTTAGCTTCTTGATGTTTCTCACATATTAAACCACCTTCATATATTTCAAAACCTTTAATATTCTGATTATCACCACACTTAGAGCATCTGTCAATAACAGGTGTATATCCATTTTGTCTAAGTGTGATAATGAATAATGAATAAAGGTGCTGAAACTTATATGTACCTATTTCTAAATGAGATATTATTTTATCTAGAGTTGAATATGTAAGTATTGAGTTACTATTTTGATCTAAAATTATATTTCTTATTACTTCTACTAATGAAAGGTTCCTTTCATTATCTAAACCTTTAAACTCTTTTAAACAATGTGCAGTCTTTAATCTACCTGAAACCATATTCATATCATTATTAGTAAAGTATTCTACTTCTACTGTATTAAAGACTTGCAATGAGATTCTATTCTTAGATGTTAGTGAATCTAATCCCTTTGCTTTTAACTGAAGTACGTTTCCACCTTCAGTTAAAATCTTAACTATATGTTCATCTTCAAACACAAATGTTTGAAGAACTATTCCTTTATTTATTTTAGTTATCATATCTTAATTATATACTTTTAATAAAAAAAGAGCAATGGATTAGATAGCATCCATGCTCATTGTGTAGCTAGCTTTTATAGTGGCTTATAAAATCTTTATTTTCTTAGTCCAAGTTTAGGAAGGATATCTTGATATCTTTCTTCTGACTCAGATTTTAAATATTTTAATAGAGAAGCTCTTTTTGAAACTTTTTTATATAATCCTAACTTTGAGTGTTTATCTTTCTTGTTCACTTTCATGTGCTCAGTAAGATCTTTAATCTCAGCTGTTAAGATAGCGATTTGAACTTCAGTTTTACCTGTGTCCTTTTCGTTAGCTCCAAATTGCTTTATAATCTCTTGTTTTTGTTCTTTTGTAATTGCCATACTTATATATTATACTAAATTAAAATATTTTTCACCATAATTTTTATCTTTGGCTAACTGTTCTATTAGTTCATCTATGGAGTTGAACTTAATAGGTTCTCTAAACTTTTCTATTATCTCTACATATATCTCTTCACCATATATATCTTTATCAAAATCATAGATATATGTCTCATAAGTCTTCTCTGTTGCATTTAACGTAGGGTTATTTGATATAGATGTTAATGATGGAAGTCTTCTACCGTCATATATGACATATGAGAAGTATATTCCATCAGGAACATCTATCTTATACTCTGGATATCTTACATTGGCTGTAGGCATATCAAATTTCTTTCCATTACCTTTACCTCTAACAACTTCACCTTTATAAAAGAAGTAGTGATTCATCATATTCCTATATTGTTCAAAGTCACCTTCTTTTATATAGTTGATAATTTGACTAGTTCTAACTGGAATGTCATTATATTTTAACTCTTCCACTACATGGACATTGAATTTATCTTGTAATGTATCTATATTACCTTCTCTATTGTTACCATATCTATAATCTGGTCCGATTATTACTGTATCAATACCTTGTTCTAACATATAGTTGTTAAATTCAATGTATGTATGTTTAAAGTTTTCTTCTACTGGTTTAAACTCTAGTACATAATCAGGTTTATACTCAGAAATAAACATTAATCTTTCTTCCATGCTATAGAAGTTGTTTATTTCTCTTTCAGAAAACAACATTACAACAAGTTCTTTACCTTCATCAGTTGCAATTTGTCTTCCCTTCTCTAATAACTTTCTATGACCAAGATGAATAGATTCAAATTTACCTAAAACAACAACCTTAGGGTTGTTGTTTTCTGTATTTATTTGTTCAGGGAATAAAATTCTTTTCATTTAAACTATATTTTTATGTATTTTATACTTATTAGTATCTTTTCTAGTTACTCATAAGTATCTTGAATTGTCTTTTGCTACAAATTCAGGATATTCTGATTCAATCTCTACTAACTTACCATTAAGTAAATCATTTATTAAAGATTCTTCTACTTCTTTGAAAGGAAGTGGAACTACATCTTCTCTGTTAACTTCTATAAGTGATTCATTGACCTTTATATCACCAATTGATTCTCTTCTTAAAGAAGTTAACATTGAAGGAACTGATAATTCTTTACCAATATCTCTTGCAAGTGATCTAATATATGTTCCAGAACTTACAGTTACTAAGAAACTATATTCTAATTCACTTACTTTGTTAATTTCGAAAGAATATATTTCTCTTTCTACTTCTTCAAGTTTAAATTCAATGTTCTTTCTTGTAAGTTCATGCGCTCTTTTACCATCAACTTTTATATTTGAATGGTTTGGTGGTAATTGCATGATCTTTCCATTGAATTTATTTTCTACTATTGACTTAACTTTTTGTTCATCAATAACAATATCTTCTTTTACTTCAATAACTTCACCATCAGTGTCTAGTGTATCTGTAGTTTTACCAAATAATATTGTTCCTGAATAAGTTTTCTTATTCTTTAGGAATAATTCTAAGAACTTAGTATCACCATTAGTGGCTACTATTAATAAACCAGTTGCAAAAGGATCTAAGACTCCTGAGAATCCGGCTTTCTTTACATTTAACTCTTTTTTAAGAAGAGATAACGCCTTATTAGACGTTATCCCTTCTTGTTTATCTAATAGATAAATACTCATTATTTATTAGTCTTCTCAATTAGAGATTCCATCTTATTGATTCTATCTAACATGTCATCTAAATGTAACTCAAGGAATGGAACTTTCTTAATCTTAATAGATTGAGCTAGTTCTCTTCTCATGAATGAAGTTGCTTTCTTTAATTCGAAGAACTTTTCTTCATCATTTTCATTAATGAATGAAACATATACTTTAGCTATTGAATTATCATTATTCAATATAACTTCTGTAATAGTAGCTTCTTGGGCTGCTTCGTTATCTAACTCCATTAATATTTCTGATAGTTTTTGATGTATTTCTGATTCTAATTGTTTTGTTTTAATTCCAGCCATAATTATTCTACTCTAACTAGCTCTTTAGCTATTAGAATATCTCCTTCTTTTAATTCTGTGTCTTGGTCTTTAAGAGTAATTCCGCATTCTCTACCTTTAACAGCTTCTTTTAGTTGATCTTTCTCAAACTGTAATGATTTAACTTCTGTAGTTAATATTACTTTACCGTCTCTTTCAACTTCAACTATTGAATCTCTTTTAATAGAACCTTCTCTAACTATAGAACCTAGAATAGTTCCTACTTTAGAGAATGAGAATAGTTGCATTACTTCAACTTTACCAATTTCTTTTTCTTCAAACTTATCTTCTGTTAATCCATTTACTTTGTTTTCAATATCTTCAAACATTTTATATATAATATCAAACTCATATATATTAACACCTCTGTTTTTAGCAAGTGCTTCAATATCTTGTTTTGTTTTTAGATTGAATGTATAAATGTGTCCTTTTGAAGCTTCTGCTAATGTAACGTCTGTTGTTGATATTTCACCAACATCTTTTCTTATTATCTTAACTTCAACATCATCTGTACTAATTGCTTCTACTTTACCTGAGATTGCTTCTAATACACCTAATGCATCTGCTTTAACAATTACATTAAATGCTTTCTTAGAGTTAGATAATTGAGCAAATAGGTCATTAACATTACCTACAGCTCTTTGTCTTAATCTATTAATTCTAGCAAAGTGTATTTCATCAGCAATCTTTTGTGAATCTTTAGCTTTAGTAACTACAAATTTAGATCCAACTACTGGTGAGTTACCTAAACCGAATATTTCTACAGGAGTACCAGGAGTTGCTTCTCTTAATGGTTTACCCATATCATCATGCATTGCTTTAACTCTACCGATAAAGTCATCCATGATGATGTCATCTCCTACTTTTAGAGTACCATTTTGTACAATAACTGAAACTAGGTTTCCTTTTTGTTTATGAACATTAGATTCAATTACTGAACCTGAAGCTAATATATTTTCAGGAGCTTTTAAATCTGCCATTTCTGAAATAAGATTAATAGTTTCTAATAATTCATCTATTCCTTCACCTTTTAAAGCTGAGATTGGAACAAAAGGAATATCTCCTCCTCAATCTTCAGGAATTAATTCAACTTCTGTTAAATCTTGTTTAACTTTTTCAATGTTTGCACCAGGTGCATCCATTTTGTTAACTGCTACTATTATAGGAACACCTGCTGCTTTAGCATGATCAATTGATTCTCTTGTTTGAGGCATGATTGAGTCATCAGCTGCTACAACAATGATCACTATATCAGTAACTCTTGAACCGTTAGCTCTCATTTCAGTGAATGCCTCATGTCCTGGAGTATCAATGAATGTAAGTTTTTTACCTTTTACTTCAATTTGGTAAGCACCAATAGTTTGAGTAATTCCACCTGCTTCTTTTGTAGTTAAATTAGACTTTCTAATTGTATCTAATAATGTTGTTTTACCATGATCAACGTGACCCATGATTGTAATAACTGGTGGTCTAGAGTTTACTTCAACATCTGAACCTCATTCTTGTGAATCCATAATAGTTAATATCTTTTCTACAACATTAACAGGTGAAATATCATCTACCTTTTCAAATTCAATATTATTATTTAGTGATAATTCAGCTATTTGTTCATCATCAAGGATATGATGTATATCATCCCTCTTATCTAAACCTGCATCTACAAGTGCTTTAACTGGATCTATTCCAATTACATTAGCTACTTCATCAGCATGTGCATTTGAACCGAAGTATAGTCTTCCATTTTCAAATTTTAGTTTATCAACGAAAAAATCAGCTAATGCAAATTCTATTCTATGTTCATTCTTTTTATTCTTTTTACCCATTGTTTACCTCCTCTTTTAAAAGTTCAACTATTTTGTTATAGTCACCTTTAAATCTTTTAATATTATTCTTTAATATATTATTTTCTATAGCTTTATTAATGTTTTCTGGATGTATATAGATACCTCTTCCACCTTTTGAATAATCTTTATCGATTTCAGTTACACCATCTTTAGATATTGATATTCTTATCAATTCATTTCTTTCATATCTCTTGTTTGTAACTATATCTTTTCTCTTATTCAAAATCATTAATTAACTCCTATATTATATAGAATAACTATACTAATTAATTATAACTTAAATACAACAAAGAAAAACCACAACCTTAAAGGTTGTGGTTATATTTAATCTATCTGATTAGTTTAATTAAGTATCTACCACCTATGAAGGCTGTAGTTAATGCTATTGGCATTATTATATCTAATAATCCTTCTATTTTACTTGCTTCTACAGTTCCACTCATTGCATTAATGAATAAGAAGTTTGAATATACGTTAGGTATTCCAAAACTTATATATTTTAATGCAGCTATTGAGTTTGTACCTCTGATTAAGAATAGTGGTACTGAAGAACCTCCAAAGAAGAATACTAAGAATAAGTATGCTCAAGTTAATGATGTATATGTTGTATCTTTAACAAATGAAGCTATGAACAATGAAATAGATATTCCAAGTGTTATAGTTGTAGTTATTGATAATACAAAGTATCCTCATTGTATATTAGCTCATTCAATTATATTCTTTGTACTTCCTAGCAGTCCAAAAGCATCGAATGCTGCTAATAGACACATTGATAATAGCAATATTCCTGTTGTGTAAATAACTACAGGTAGTATGGTTGCTAAATAGAACTGGTATTTTGGTTTTGTACCTAATTCCATATTTGTATAGATAAGTGAATTCTTAATTTTAACATAAGTTTCACCAAATACTGTTACTACAGTTAGTAATACACCTGTTATTATAATAGCTCCTGATACTTGAATTGAAGTTATTGCTTCAGCAGTTGGATCCATAGGGTTTTGTGCTGCTGAAGATAGGGCGCTAGGTGCAAATGATATGAAGAATACAATAAATATTAATGGTATTCATAATGAAACTGATAATGATACCTTCTTAAGGTTAGTTTTAAATAGTTCAAACATCTAAATCACCTTCTTCCCTTCTATGAAGTACTTATCAAGAGCTTTTGATAAGTCTCCATACTTGCTTATGAGTGATTTTAGGTCTTTCTTAAACTTAATTTCTCCTTCATCAAGCATTGCAACACTATCAGCAAGCTGTTCTATCTCATATACTATATGAGAAATAATAATTAGTGTTACTTCATTGTTATTTGAGTAGTCTTCTATAAATTTAATTAATTGTTTTTGTGATTTAATATCTAATCCTGTTGATATTTCATCAAGTATTAATACTTTAGGATTAGATATTATTGCTAGTAGTATATTTAGACGTTGTTTCTCTCCACCAGAAAGATTTTTAACTTTAGATTTATAAACTTTTTTAAGTTTAAAGATCTCTACATACTCTTCAATCTTTTTCTTAGCTTCTTTTTTAAATGATCTATAATCTTTATATTTAAAATCACTCTTTTGTTCAAATACAATATCTATTATTTCTTTAACTTTAAAGTTATTAGGAAAATTACCTGATTGGAATTGCATTCCTACTTCTTTGGTGAAATTAATTCTCTTATTATTAAAGAATGGGTATTTAATTTCACCCTTAGTAGGTTTCTTTAATCCTAGTATTACATTCATTAATGTAGATTTACCAGAACCATTAGGACCTAGTATAGCAATCTTCTCTCCTTGCTTTACTTTAATATTAACATCTTTAAGAACTTCTTTCTTTCCGAATGTTTTATTAACGTTTTTTAATTCAAAAATATCCATAACGCCCC
>CAYUKZ010000016.1:0-6852 GCA_964445515.1 uncultured Mycoplasma sp.
ATATCTGATAAAAAGAATACTGGGAAACAAAGAATATTTCCAAATCCCATTAATACAGAAGCAGTAAAGTATAACATTGATCCTGCAACATCGATAAATACTGTTCATATTAATGTAAATCCTTGTAAATCTCCATGACTCATATTAACTCATATTGAAAATAATATTTGAATTAGAAATACTGTTCCAATAATTGATAGTGCTATATATGTTCTCTTCCCTTTGAATGATTCTGAAATGAACTTTCCTTCATCTGTCATTTTATTTCACTTAATTCAGAAGTATACCTGAATAATTAATGTGAAAAATGCAATTGGTTGCCCTATTAATGGAGATGAGTTAATTCCTTGTTGTCCAGCTAGTATTTGTACTAGCGGATATGAGAATTTATATATAGTTGATAGAGATGATAGTACCAATAGTGCCATTGGGAACTTATTGTTAGATGCAACAACAGATACTACACCTGCCATTGTAAGCATGGCAAGTAAAGGCACTATAAAGTAGTCTAGTAACTTAATATTTGTTATATGAAATACAACTCCATCAACTTCAAGATTCGTTGCAATGGCTATATATGCTAATATTACAGCTACTAATATTGCTATTGTAGTAATTAAGATTACAAAATCATTTACAATAGCTACTTTTGATCTTTTTTTATATTTACTAAAAATAGATGTCTTTTCCATTTTATTTCCTTTCCTGAAACTCCCAATAAATAAAAGGTACTGAAATATTCAGTACCTTTAAGTCTTATTGATACCCAGTTGGGCCTCATCTGACCACCTTACTAATAGCAGGTTGGTGCGTTGTCAAAGTGAATAACTCGAACGCTCTGAATAAGTTTCATATTTATTATAACACGTAGACTAATAGTAAAAAATTATTTACTGTTTTAGTTCTACTAGTTTCTCAAATGTTGATAAGAAGTTCGTTGATTCAAAAGAACCTGTTTTATTTTTAATTAATTCTACTCATTTTAAAGATAGTTCTTTAAGTTTTGATTGATCATATTCTTTGGATAGTAGTATTTCTAGATCCGATTTATCTTTATCCTTATTTCTTTCTGCAATGGCATTTACTTTAGTTAAAATCAAAGTTTCAATTGATGGTGTGAAAATATCGAAACCATATAAATTATCTACTAATATATATTCTTTATCTAACATTATTAATTTAGTTAATGTAGTTAATTGCTTTGCTGCTTGATCATTAATATCTTCTTCTTGACCCGGTTCAACCATATAAGTATGGAATCAATCTATAATCTTATCTTTCATTACAACATATGAGTCAATATCGGAAGTTGCAAATGCATTTTCATCTAGAATTAATAGTGAAGATCCACCTATAATTAGAAATCCCTCTATTTTCTTCAATGATTCTTCATATTCTTTCAACCCTTTCACTTTAAGAATGAAATTTTCAATTCTTTCCAACACTTCTTCTTTACTTTTAATTTCTTTACTCATTAACAGAAACCACCTTATATATGTTTTTGATTTTTTTTACACTCAAAGAAGAGTTGATTGATTTTGCAAGGTAATTGTATAGATTTGATTTTTTAACTCCTGAAGCTTCTGCTAATGATGAATAACTATATTCATTAAGTTTTAGAATCTCTTTCCTTAAATTATCTTTGAATTCATTTTCTCTTTCTCTAGAAAGTGATTTTACAAAAATTGAGTGATAAACTTTAAAGTAAGAATCCAATCCGTCCTTAACTTTAATTGCTTCTTCAAACTCTTTTCTTATTTTATATAGAGAAGGGTATTTCAGTTTATCGATCTTCTCTTTGTTAAAGTATAGGTAACCACCAGAGACGTATTGTAATCTTGATCCGTTAGCATCTTTTAGTTTGTCTTCTAATTTTGACATACTTAAACTATCTGAGAACTGCATCAGATAACTTTTAGCATGTCATTGTAGACTCTCTAATCTATATTTCTTTCCTCTATACTCTACTATTTCTTTCATGTCTTATATATTATACATAAAAAAAGTAATTGTATAACAAATAAATAGTAAATATATAACACTGTGAAAAAGAAAGACAGCAATTTAATTGCTGTCTATGAATACTTGTGTTATTTTACTTTGGCTTTACCTATTAATTTGATATTTTTGTCTTCACTAGTTGTGAATTTAATATTGCTTAATACTTCGCCCTCAGATTTGGCTCCTTTAACTTGAATTAGAGCTTCACCTTTTGTTCCTGCAACTAGTTGATAACTAAACTCTTTATCATTGATATAAAGTTTTGCGTTATTTACTTTATCTTTAATTGAATCATATTTCTTATTAATTGTAATGATCACATCATTACCTTTAACTTCAGTTTTACCTGATTTAATAATTCATAATAATAGATATGCAAGTAATAATAGTAGAACTAACAATAACAATATGATGATTATTACAATAAAGATAATCAATCATAAGAAGTTCTTGAATGTAATTGTTTGGAACTCTCCTAGATTTATTTCTCCTGTTACAGCAGGATCATCATGTAGTGTTCAAACTATAGAAACATCTGAATATTTAGTTTCTTCTTGTAATCCACTAATCTTAATGGTTGTTTGACCGTTTCCAATGCTTGTTTTATCAAGAGTTAAACCATTAGCATCATTGCCTTTTAAAGCTAAATCAAGTGTTGAAATTTTATATTCTTCACCAGATAAGTTTAGGTTAGAATTTATTTTAACTTCTATATAATCACTTTCAATTGAGTTCTTTGAATCTCCTTTGAATGAAATATCACCTTCTTGTTTAACTTCAACTTGGTTATCGAATCCTTTTGATTTTGTTGATACATTAACTGTAATTGTTTTATCCAATCCATTATCAGATGATAATTTGAATTCAATTGGAGTAGTTTGGTTTATAGGTAAGTTTATTAACTTAACTGTATTTTCTCCTCCATCTAAAGCTTTTGTAGTTGCACCATCATCGAATGTTATTCCAGCTGTTGTTATTTCAGCTTTAACATTTGCATCTTCTAAATATTCAAAACCTTTAGGGTTGATATTATTTACAAATGTAAATTCTGCTGAACTAATAATATCATCAGCATCGGAATCATCACCGTTACCTTGAATATCATTACCTTCTTTTACTGTTACATCAGCAATATCTTTTCCTAATGATTCAGTAGAGAATGAACTTAATGTAATTGCACCTTCTGGAGAAGTACCAGATGATATCTGATCATTTTGAGTTCATTTCAGTTTCAACCCATTATATGATTTATTTCCTTTAAGACCTTTAATCTTAACTTTGTAGTCACCAGAAGCGTTTATAGTTGTACTTATCCCTCTAGTTGCCCCGTTAACCTCAAGAGATAAACCATCTAGTTCTTCAGGTATGCTTGAATCTAATAGAATAGTAATACCTGAAGATTGATCATAAGAGTTTGAGTTAGGATTTAAATCTACACTTAAATCAAGAGTTGCATTTTCAACATCTACTTTTCCTTCTGAGTTAACTTCTAACTTACCAGTTGAAGATATAACTGAAGAATCTGTTCCTAAAGTCATTCCTGGAGCAGAGATGTTTTCTTCAACCACTCCATCTCTATATACAATTTGTAATTGGTAATAATCATCTACTTTACTTGGTAAATCATTTATTACAAATTTCTGTGTTGAATTGATATCTTTAATTGTAGATGGAGAGATTGTAGCTATTTGTTTAGCATATGTAGAACCTTCATCTTCTGACTTCATTAATTTAATAGCTGTAATTCCCGATGCATCATAACCATCATGGTCATTTTTAGCTAATGAAGTTTCAAGATCAAATGATATTTCTCTATTAATCTTATCTCCATTGATTGTAGAAGAATCTAATGTTAGATTTGTAACTATTGGTTTGAAAGCTCCTAATGAAGAAGTAACAACATTAACAGTTTTAGTTATATCGGCATTACCAATAGTCCCTTGATTAACACTATCAATTGTAAGTTTCATTTTAGTAGTATCATTTTTCTTTAAGTTAGTTAAATGAATAACATTTTTACCTTCTACTACATTACCTTCATCATATATGATGCTCTCATCGTTATAGTTCACTAATTTGTAAGTAGCTTCATCTGGTTTATTTACTATATTATGACTTAATTCAGCATTAAATGTAACATCAGCAGAATCATTTGTTATATTTTCAACTACTGGAGTCTCAATTGTAACTTGATCTTTCGATGCGTAGTCAGTTTTGAAGTCAACAGAGAATTTTTCATCATATCCACTACTTAATGTAGAGTAGAACCTATAAACTAAGTGATAGTCTTCTCTTGGATGCAATCCATTAACTGTTATTTTTTGATCTCCATATACTACTGAACCATTAGTTCCACTAGTTATATCTTCTATACCAGTTGCATGTGAAGAAGTTGATTCTGATTTTACTAATTCATATGCTAGCTTATCATTTTCATAATCATTATCTATTGCGAGTTCAGCATTTAATCCTATTTCAGCACTTGTTGATTTAGGTTCTTCTGCTAATTTAACATCACTTACTTTACCTGTACCTGGACCTAAAGAAGGTGTTGTAACCTCGCCTGTTGATTTATCACTTCAAGTTCAAATATCATCAGTTGATAAACCTAATTGTAGGTTTTTATAAGTCTTGTTAGGTTTAAAAGCGTTAGGATCATTAATTGTTAAAGTTATATTTTCTTTTGATTCTACTTTACTTGTATCAATAGGAGTATCTAACTTTTTCTCAAAAGTGAAAGGGCTTGTATTTCCATTTTCATCTACAACTGTACCTTTTATTCCATAATCAGTTATATCTTTTGCTCCTTCGAAATCTGAACCGACAAAACCAGAGGGTACTTTTCAATATAGTTTAAAATCAGCATCTACACTTATAGAAGAGTTCGCAGCTTTGGAATCAGTAAGTGTTCAAGTTGGTTGAACATAAAAGTTATATGATTTAGGACCACGTTTAGGAATATCTATACTCTTAGGTGAGGTATACATTTTATGAGTTGCCGTAGTACCATAAGTTATTTCCAGGGCAATATTCATTGTTTCTCCGGCTTTCATCTTTTCACTCTTCGAAGGATCCTCATCCCATATTAACATATAGTCATTTATGGAAGGTTCATCAGTTCCAATAAGAGAATCTCCAAATGAAGTATCATAACATACGCTATGATTATTGGCATCAACGATTTTTATTGCTTGAATGTTTGTTCTGAATCAGTCTTCGTCTGCTAATGCTTCTTCTGTATTATATTGTTCAAATGATAATTTTATATCTTGAGTCATTTGTCTAGTATTACCTTCAACTTTTGTTTGACCTACAAAATCTCATTTGATATTTCAAGGAGCTTTACTTGAAATTGATTTAGTGTCTATTTTTTGTATATCAGGTGTTGATAGAATTTCTACATCATTATTTACTGGGTCTATACCAAATTCAGACAAACCAATATCTGAATAATTTCATTTAAGTTCTACTTTATAAGAATAAGATGTGTCCGGTTTAACAACAACATCTTCTAATCCGGGAGTGACTGTCTTATTTGTTTCTTCTAAATTACCTATATTTAATTCATACTTACCTTTTGTAGGTAAAGAATTTAAATCTTGTATTGGTGTTGGCGAATCAAATAAGTAGTATGGTTTACCATTTGGTAAAATTGAATTTGCTTCATCATAATCCTCTCCCTCAGCAATATCAATTGAAGCTGAATAGAAGTTGAAATATTTTTCTCCTGGGAATGAATCAATAATATTAAATGCAAACATCAAGTTATTAGTTGTTGTTTTTGGAGCAATTAATATATATGGTAGGAAATTCATTTCATATGCAGCGGAAGGGCCAGAACTTTTAGTATGATAATATCTATCATTTATATTTATATCATCATCATTAAGAGGAAGAGGTGCTAAAGAAACCGAACGATATTCATAAAAACCTGTATTTGCTACAGCATACGAAATTCCACCATCAACATCAGAAATCAGAGTTACTGCCGGACCATCAGTGCCTGTCATTCCTAATGAATTTTTATTATGAATATTTATACCTTGATTACTTTGTGAAGAATTATTTCACTCCGTATCTTCTAAAATAGGAAGGGATAATATAAAACTATTTCTATATTCGCCATTTCAATTTGAATCTAATTCAAAATCACTATCAAAATAATGATCTCATAATTCATTATATGTTTTTTCATCAAGTCCTGAATTATAATCATCACCTGTTCCATTTCTATAGTTATATACTAAAGGAGTGGTGCTAGAATCAGATTTCAAATCATAACTCAAATCAACAATATTTCTTTTGGTATTAGAATCTCAAGCAGAATCATCATCTTTCTTTTTTCACCTATAAGTAAGAGAGATTGGTGTCATTCAACCTGTTGTTGATTTTGATGGCTTCATATTCGGTTTATTTTCAGGTGTTAAATCTCACAAGTTAGGAGTATAAACACCTAACAAAAGTCTTCCATCAGAAGAAATGTTTCAAGTTAAATAATATGGAGCATAATTATAAGTAAGATTATTGTTATAAGTTCATACTTTAGAAGTAGAAGCAAAAGGGATTCAATAATGAAGTGACTTTTCACTGTTTAAACTATTTTCTTTCTTTGAAGCAAATCCATATGCTCTTTCTTCGTATTCTTTAGAGGCAATATTATAATTAATATCATTATAATTGATGCTATTTTGTTGATTAGGCAAAGAAAAAAGGCCAGCAACTAACATTGCTGTTGTAATTATTGTTGTAAACAACGATTTTTTACCTAACTTTCTCATTTATACAATTATACCAACAAAAAAAAAAAAAAAAAAACGGCAATTTATTGCCGTTTTGTAATCAAATTATTAC
>CAYUKZ010000017.1:0-6333 GCA_964445515.1 uncultured Mycoplasma sp.
GAGTTGATTATTCAATTACTTACTCTATTCATAGTATCTAAATTATATAAAAAACAAGTATAAACTTGTTTAAATAATTACCTTATGTATATAAAACAATATTTCAATAATAAGTGTTTTATACTTAAAAAGCAAATGCTGCTATTAATAAGAATGTGAATATTAATACAATACAAATAGCAAAGACTATAGGTATTAACTTTCATTTCCCAATACCAAATAATTCATCACTCTTAGAATGATTGAATCATGCTCATAATATAAATGGTATTGTGAATATCGTCATTGTTAATATATAAATTATTTCTAAAGCCATTATGTTAAATGTATTCCTTTCAATATTTGTGTTTTATAAGTCTTGAACTTCTTATTCATATCTCAAGCACTGAAATATGTATATTGAGACATAGGATCTCTAGTGATGGGTAGGTTAATTATTTTTTTAACATTCAATTTATAATAATGTTTGTGTTTATAAATATAAAACTCATCAATATATATTGTGTCGTTAATAATATATGTTGTTCTGAAGAACATATCGTCATCTATCAATTCAATCTTGATTAAATTATCTTTTGTTTTTAAGAACGGAGTATTTTTGAAGTCATCATAGTTCTCTATCTTCTCAAACATATTAATAAAGGATAAAGATAGAGATTTGAATTTCTCATATACCTCCTCTTTACTTTTGTATATCTTTGTACTAAATTTTTTATACACCCTTCTTTTCTTTTCTGCTTGAAATGAATGATATTTTGTTTGTGATAGTATTTCTATTGCCTCATTAAATTCTTTTTGACTACTTATTGTCTTATAAATTATATTTTTATGTAAAGCTTCGATTCCTCTTTCTTTATTTTGATACATATTTCTGTTTAATCCTTTCTATTTCATTTCCATATTTTTTAAATCATGTTGCTGGACTAGTTTCTTTTAACTGAGAGCATATTTTAACAATTTCATTTTGTTTATCTTCTTTCTCAAGCTCTATATAAATTTGTTGGCTTGTGAATTTGTTTAAATCATCAATGCATTGTTTCTTAATCTCTGCAATAGTTGAAGCGTTTGGATCTAATTCATTGTATTCTTCGAATCTCTTCTTTGATTCCTCTATAAAAGAAATAAATTTGTTGTTTATATTTAAATTGAAATTATCTTTTACTAACTTATCATTAATAACTTTGATTTTTGATTCAGCTTGAGTATTTTGATCTTCACTTTTCTTAAATAAATAACCTATTACCAAGATTATTAATAATACTAAGCACAATACTATTGCAATCATTATGATTGTATTCAAAGAATTTGTTTGCGTTTCATTTCTTAACATAATTTATTTCCTTTATCAAAGAATCAAACAATGTTTGATTCATTTTTTCCTTATCTATTTTTTAGAAGTAGTTTGCTTACTTGCTTTTGTTTGTTTTTTAACTTTTTCTTTTTCGTCTTTAGCTATTTTTCTTTCTTTAGCTAAATTCTTTTTGTGTTCTTCTACTGAAATACCTAATTCTTCAGCAGCTTGTTTAACTTGTAATTTGTTATCTAGTAATACTCAAGGTGTGTACATAGCAATTGCTAATCCTAAGAATAATACACTTCAAATTCCTGCTCTTCAGTCAGCTGTTGCTAGAACTGGACCAAGGATTACTCCTGGCATCATTCATGCTGGGTATGCTGTGGCAGGATTCATTAGTCCTCATGATGTTACTAAGAATGCTAGACAAGCTATTGTTGGCATAACGAATAGGAATGGTATCATATAAACAACATTTAACATTACTGGGATACCATATACTGCTGGCTCAGAGATGTTGAATACTCCTGGAGGTAGGGCTAATGTTGAAACTGCTTTATTTGCTTCTGATTTAGTTAAAATTCTCATTGGAATTAATAACGCTAACATGTAACCACCCCCTCCAACAAGTGCGAATGCAGCAAATGATGCTCCATTTCAAGTTGTAAGTAATCCTGTATCAATTGCTGCTGCAATATCTCCACCGTTATTTGCAAGAACTTCCATGTTATTAATTAATCCTGGAACTCAAGCTATATAAATAACTGGATTCATGATGTTAGAACCGTGTAGTCCTAAGAATCAGAATATATCAACAAATAGACAAATAATAAATACTGCTACTAGTGTATCTGATAAGCTTTGGAATGGTTCAGCTAAATATTTATTTATAGCATTGAATATGTAGTAAACCTCTCCATTAATTGCAGATCCATTTGCACCTGGTCCTGCAGCGTACATAATGTCTCCTCAAATTGGTTGTATTAGACCGAAACCTAATAATACTATTGCCACTGATATTAGTGAACCGAAAGCGTTTCCTACGGCTGGTGGTACACCATCAGGCATTTTAATTTTTAATGCATCTATTTCTGATAGTTTCTGGAACACAGTTGTTCCTGCTAGTCCAGCAAATATTGCAACAATTAGTCCACCAGTTCCTAAGAATTTATTTGCTGGTAGTCCCATAGATGTTGCTGCGGCTATAGGTTGCATTAATAGGAACACGGCTAAACCAACTGCTCCTCCGAATAGTGGTTTTTCACTACCGTATGATCTTGCTGTATAGTATCCTATAAAGAATGCAAGATAAACTGACATAAAGTTAGTTGTTGCATCTGTAATACCTGCAAAAATTGGGTTTACATAAAATGCAAATTGACTTCAGCCTTCGTAAATACTATTTGCTGCTTCTCCCGTACTTGCGTTTGGGCCAACTGCTCCACTTCATTTAGCTAAAATTGAAGTTGGAGAAATTATTACAGATGTAAATAGTAGTGCTAGTGATCCCATGATAATAAATGGCATAAAAGTTGCGAATGCATCTCTTAAGTTTGAAAGTTGTCTGTTATTTCCAACTTTAGAGGCCACTGATAACATAGAATCAAATACAGCATCCATCTTTTTCTTTTCAGGAACAGATGGTGTTGTTGTTTGTTTTTCTTCTGTCATTATAATCTCCTTATAATTTTGTTATTTCATCATCTTCTGGTAAAATGTTTATGTCAAAACTAAGTGTGTTAGTTTCTCCGATTGTTTTCATTCAATTTGATGAAAGTTTTTTAACTCTTTCACCAGTATTTAGATCTAATTCAATAAATCCATATCTATTTTTATATGCATTAGTGAATGATCAGTTATCGATGTATGTTCACATTTGATAACCAAGGATATTACATCCTTCTTCTAGTGCTTTATGTGTTCAATAGATATGTTCTGAGTGGAATTGAATTCTATATTTATCTTGAATTATTCCTTCTTCATTTCTGAATCTATCTTCGTTTTGGACACCAATACCAACTTCAGTTACCATCATTGGTATGTCTCCATAATATGATTTAACTTCTTTAAATCTATCATATAAACCTTTTGGATATATTTCTCATCCTCTATCATGATTGAATCTATATTTATCATCATTATATTGAACGAAGTAATTATTAAAGTGTGAAAGAAGTGGGTTTTTAGATTTTGCTCCTTCACTAGGTGCATGAACCCTTATTGGTAAGTAGTAGTTAATACCAATTCACTCTATAACATTATTCTTAATTGTTTCTATATCCTCAGGTTCTCTGAAGTCACTTTCGATTCAATTATCATTTAATCAAATTTCAAAAGCTTCTTCCGGGAATACTCCCAAGATATTTGCATCTGAATATATTCTGAAAGCGAATAGTTCTGCTATTCTTGCTGCTTTCAGATCTTCTTCAGAGTCAGTTTTTGAATAAATATTAGATGCTACAAATATAGAACCAATAGTTGCTTTTGCTCCAACTTCTTTATGGGCCTTAACTGCTTTTGCAGTAGCAACTGCAATATTTCAAATTGCCCTAGGGAAGTTGCTTCTATCATCTGTACCTTTGAATTGAGGTTGTTTATCAAATAAGTAAGTTGCTGTTGTATTTGCAAAACTTTCATTGAACACTGCTCAATAATCTACTAATGAATCAAACTCACTAAAGCATCCTTTGGCAAATTGTTCGAAATGATCAACAGTTTCCCTGTTTGCTCATCCGCCTTTATCTGCTATTCACATTGGTAAATCAAAGTGAATTAAAGTTACTGTAAGTTTCAAGTTATTTTCTCTGGCTGTTTTGAATACATCTCTATAATATTCAATAGCACCTTGATCAAATGGTTGTCCTTCATTAGGTTGTAATAGAGCTCAAGAAACAGAAAGTCTAATTGAGTTAAATCCTATTTCTTTTGCTAAGTTTAAATCACCTTTGTATTTCTCATAGAAATTATTTTCACAAAACTTACCTTCAAAATATAGTTCTTTTCTATTTGAGTAATCATAGTTAAAAACATTTTGAGCTTTGTTACCTTGTTGTTGAGTTCCGTTTGGTTCTATCTGTTCTGATGAAGTTCCTGAACCTCACAAAAAACCTTTAGGGAAAACTAATGTTTCTTTCATTTACATTTTCTCCTTGATAGTCTTATGTAAGACAATAATTTCTTTTGCTAAAATGATTGTTGTTTCTGAAGTTAGCATTTGATCTTCAGCATGGGCCAATAATAACGTTACTTTAAAATCAGGTTCTCCTGATTTAACTAGCGTATCATGGTGCGCTTTTCCTGCATTTCCCATTTCTTCTTCAGCTTGCTTAATTAAAGCATCGGCTTCTTCGAAACTGTGTTCTTTTGCTTTTTGAATTGCTTCAACAGCAAAAGATTTTGACATTCCTGAATGAGTGATAATTAACATTGATTGTTGCTCAATAAAGTCCATTATACTTTCATCCCTTCTGCCTGTGCTAAAACAGCAGCTCCATTAGCCATACCGTAATGTTGTGGTGCAATTGGTTCTACTGGTTTGTTTGGATACTTAGATTTAAATTCTGGAATCTTATATCTAAGTTGTGGACCGAATAATAAAACATCTCATTCGCCAGCTACATCAAATGCAACTTGAACTGGCATTGCTTCAATTTCATAGTCCTTTCCTTCTTCTTCAGCAACAGATTTCATCTTTTTCACTACAAGTGAAGTTGACATCCCTGCTGCACATATTAGTAATATTTTCATATCTTATTCCTCTCTTGACATATTCAATAACTTATTTTTCAAATGAAAGGATTGGTTCAATTAACTATTGAATATATCATTCTATTTATATAAAAATATGAAAATATCTCTATAAAAAGAGAGATTGTTTCTATTTAGAAACGACTTGTATATATATTATTAACTTGTATATATTTATGAAAGAATTTGGTTGAGAATTTTATCTTTATCATAACCAAATACGACTCACTCTATGTTTGAAAGGTATTCTACAGGGAAAAATGATCCTAATTCTTTTTCAAATAGATCTATATCCCTTATATTTGTCCCTTCCAACTTCGGCCCACCTAAAACTATTGTGTCAGGTTCCAGATGTAGAATTATTGTTGCTAAAAGTTTCATTATCGAATCTCTAAATTCTTCATATAGAATTCTAATATTCTTATCTTCCTTACCTTTTATAACTAAATCTCTGAAATTAGTTATTTCAATACCAGAAGTTAATAATGCTTTTGCTTTTATCATTCTGAATGAATGGAAAGAATCAATTCTTCCTGATTCAAAGCCAATTATTCCCAAAGAATTCTTATCAAGATATTTTCTCTTCAATTCTTCTCCATTTTCTCAAATAAGTTTACCTGAAATCTCATTATCAATTCATACATAATAAACTCTTTTGCCTTCAAAATTACCTATCGTATTTTGAACAGCAACATTTAATGTATCTTCAAATTCAACTTCTACTCTTGAAGATAATTCAATCTTATCTATCTTTTCAATGACACTTTCTTTCAATTCATCAATGTTAGATAAAGATATCTTAACCAAATATTTCTCTTCACTAGAGTCTTTTACTTTAGAAGTAAGAAAATCAATTATTAATTGTGAAATAGAATTCTTTGTTTCATCAGAAGAAAAATCATAGGTATGAGTTTTCATGTTTTCTTCTTTAATAACCATACAGTTATCATCTATTAATATAGCTATGTTAATATTTTTCATTCTAATTGCCTTTCGTTGCAAATCTTATATAAAAAGTAGATATAAAGATAAGCTCATTACATTCAAACCACTGAATTTCTATATGAAAACTTGTCTTTATATCTACTTATTCTGCAATGAGAAATATTCATAAATATATTTATAGAAATTAAGTGGTTTGTTAAATATATTATAACAGGATTAGTAATATAAAATGTTTATGAAGTTTGTCAGCTCCTAAAACCAAAAGAAAAAACAAGTGATACACTTGTTTTCAATATATTACTTATTCCTATACTTAGAAATAAATAATCCTATAACTCCATACACCA
>CAYUKZ010000018.1:0-2090 GCA_964445515.1 uncultured Mycoplasma sp.
TTTTCTTACTTCATCTTTACTTAACATACCACTTGATATACCTTCTTTAGTTACTGAAACCTCAGTAGTTAGAGTTAAGTTGTAGTCTACTTCAGGTCAGAAAATCAATCTTCCATTTTCTGGAGCATCATTTATTATATTTCATTTATCTTTATCTGGATCATCAGCCTTATTAGAAAGTAATATATCAAATCCTTCATCTAATATATCTTGATCTCTTGTGATGAAGTTATCATTTTCTCCATTTGGTTCACTTAATCTATTTTCAATATATGAATCATATAATGGGTTAGTTGATTCTTTTCCATTGATTCATATTTTTCCATCATGTTTTCCAGAACCATCTTTTTTGTTAATGATGATTTCTTGATCTAGGGGTTGAATGTCGTATTTTTGTGCTCCACCATAATCAACTGTAGTTTGATCGTTATGTAGGTTAAATTTAACTTCACCAAGATTATATTGAGAACTTCTAACTCCGATTTCTTTTAACTTAGCATTTAGTAATAAATGTTCAGGATCAATTACATTAATTGAAGGCTGAAGATATATTGTTCCACCAAATTTAGGTGCGTTAGTAATTTCACTAGGAGATCAACCCACAGTTATCTCTCTGAATGAAAATACATCTCTTAAATCTTTATCTGCATATCAATCTCCTGTTAACGAACTTGAATTAGGAGCTTTTGTATAATCTGTAAGTAAAATTGAATATGATTTTAAGTAATCAACTTTAGTTTTTACTTTCGGATAGTATCATGCTTCATCCCCATCAATTACTGATGCTTTGATTTTCTTAAAAATAGAAAAAGCATGTTCCGAATCAGTATTGAAGTCTGAATAATTCACTCCAAACGTATCATATAATCCTTGTTCACTATCTCCTCATTGAGGGCTACGGCTTGAATTTTCCCAACCATCATATCAAGTATAGTAATCTTTGCTTTCAGATTTTGATCAAGCATGCACATCAGTTCTATATGCATTTGGACCTCATCCACCTCTATCTCTTACATCTTTATAATTACCAATTGCATAAGCATAAGTTTTATCAGCGTCGTGTGTTCTGTCACTGAATTTAGCACTTGTTCATTTACTTGAATCATCAACTAAAAATATAGTTTCTAGCTTATAGTAAGGAGTTCCATCATCAACAACCTTAGCTACTGAAGTATAAGTTCCATTTATTCCAAAATACTTTACATCTCTATAACTTCACCCTGGAACAGATAAAGCTTTAGAATCCTTTTGGATTTCTTTTAAATTATTAATAGGATTTTCTGTTTTTTGAATAACAAAATTGGCTCCACTTATCAAAAATGTGCCTAATAAAATAGAGATTAGCAATCTTTTGTTAACCTTTTTCATACATTGAAATTATACAACCTCAAAAACAAAAAAAAAAAAAAAAACAAAAGATAAGAAGCTATATTTTACTAATATAAGAGCGGTTTTAGTAGATAAGAAAAACAATGACATTTGTCATTGTTTGTTTCATTATTTAATTGTTCCTTTTACCTTAATATCTTTTTCATCTGATGAGAATTCAATATTTGAAACTTCTCCTAGTTTCTTCATATTTAATCCATCAATGTTGATTACTGCTCTTCCTTTATCATCTTCTGTGATTGAGTAAGCATAACCTTCTTCTTCGATATATAAGTATGAGTCTGATAGTTTTTCAACTACTGTGTCATATTTCTTATTCAATGTAATTGAAACTTTATTACCAGTCTTAATTTGTGTTTCACTTGGAACTATTGATCATGGTAATATGATGAAGAAGAATACTGCTGCAATAGCTGCTCCTATTACTGTTAATAGTAATAGGATTAATATAATTATTCATCATGGGAAGTGTGATGACTTAGGAATTGAAACTGTTGTTCCTTCAAAGTCAACATTTACTTGTGCGTTAACTAATTTATCTTCAACTTTATATGAAGCTGTGATTTCATGTTTACCAGCTGGTAATCCTGAAGCTTTTGAAGAATAAACTTTTGTTGTTGCTGCTTTAGTTCCTGTTGTAACTAATTGAAGTGGTTCAATTTTAATTTCTTTTCCACCATCATATGTTAATTGGAATGAAT
>CAYUKZ010000018.1:2190-5509 GCA_964445515.1 uncultured Mycoplasma sp.
TGTTTGGTTTTCACCATAAGTTATCACTAATGTGAAATCTACATCGGTTTGTAGTGGTGAAATTCCTTTTAACTCTAACTCTCCTGAGTAAATTCCATTAGCATCTGATGTTAAGTTTGTTTCTTCAATCTCTCCACCAGCACTAGATGTAATTTTTACTCCAGAAACTTTTGTTTCCATATATTGATAATTACTATTCGCTGCCTCTTTAGCTGTTGTTGTATCAAATGAGTAATCGAATGTTGTACTTAGAGTATCATCTGCTTCAATAACATAATCTCCTTTAGTAAATGAAATTTCTGTAGGTGCTGTTGGTTTAGATTCTCATGATCTAAAGCTTTGTGAGTAACTTGTCTCATGAGATGTTGTTGGTTCGTTACTATAATGTCATGTTGTTTTGGCATAAAGTGTGTAATCAGTAGCTTCTTTAAGAGTTACATCTTTGAAAGTTGCATTAACAACTCCGTCTGTTTCATTATAATCGAACTCTCCAGCATTTAACTTCCCTAATGAAGCTCTTGTATTAGAATCTGTTAACTCTATTGAGTCTATTGTTATAGGTGCTTTAAGAGTTCCGCTACCATCATTAATTTCATTTATAGATGTTGTATCAAATGAATAGTTAACATCATAATTAACATCTCCTTTATCACCTGTAGTAGGTGGAGTATAGTCATTTCATACTAATGAAGTTACTTGGTTTTCGAAACCTGCATCTTCAACTGCTGGAGTTGTTAATGTAGTGTTAATTAACTCTTCAGTGACACCTTTTTGTTGTGTACCGTTAAGTTCATCGTAATTTACCTCAACTTTTACTCCGTTATATTCTGTTCCTTGATCTAATTCAAAATCATCGGTTGTAATATTAATAACACCGTTAGCATCAGGTGATAAAGTATTTATAACTTTATCAGCACCTAGGCCTTTGATTGTTATTGAATTTACAGTTGTAGCAATCTTATCACCTTTCGATGCATCAGATTCTTCAATTGTAGTTCCGTCTATTGTGAATGATAATTTTGTTGTAACTTTTTTATCATTTATAACAACAAAATCTGAATTTGTAACATCAGAAGTATCAAATGAAACACCTGGTGTTGGAGCTGTGAATTTTAATTCTGTTGTTGATGTATAAATACCGGCATCAGCATATATTTTCAATTTATATGTATTTTCTGCTTGCCTATTTGCATTTACTTGAATTGTTTCGTCTATGATTCCAGCTTCGTCAATTTTACTATCATCAATATTTACAGTTTCTACAACGTTATCGTCTTTATCAAGTATTTCTAGTTTACTTACACCTGTTTCAAAGTTACCGTCATCTGTTGGATTAGCTTCTTCTTTAGAAACTGTATCTAAATTAACTTTTAGATTAACTAAACCATTTTCACTATCTATAGATGAATATGAATTTTCATCTAAACTGAATTCTTTAACGTTGCTTTCTCCTATTGGCTCCATTGAAGGGGCATTAATTAATAATGTGTCAGAGTAAGAAATTAAATCATCGTCAGAGTATGTTGTTTTAACTGCGAACTCTTTACTTTCACCTTGTTTTAATGCTTTATCTCCGATTTTTAAATCAATATTATGTTTTGTTGAACCTGTAGTTACATCAAAATCATTTTGATCAAATGTATAAACATCTGAAGATGTAACTCATTCACTATCATTTCCACCAACTGGTCTTGAAACTAATTCAAGAGTTTTAAGATTAGTTGGTTTACCTGTAGGTAAAGTTGTTGTTTCTGAATCTGTTTGTGTATCCATTGTAAATGTAATCTCATTAGATACATATGTTGATTTGTCAGGGTTACTTGTTGTATCTGAATCAAATGGATATGTATTAAAGTTTGAATTCTTAACTTCAAGAGAAGTGAATACTGGTTGTTGAACATCATATGGATAGAATACCTTACTTGATTTTCTTTGATTAACATTTACAATACCATTAGCCTTACCTTCATTCGTTTGAAGAACTTGTGATTGTGTTGAAATTGTATAGTTAACTTCTGGTCAAAAGATTAATCTTCCTGAAGAAGGTGCTGATGAAGTTGTATTTCATTTATCTTTATCAGGATTTGATGAATATTCTGTTGAAAGAGTGAATTTCATATCATCTAAAAGAGCTTGATCTTTTGTAATGAAATTATCTGTAACACCGTCTGATTCTCTTGATTCTATCAATTTTGTATATTCAGGAGTTTTTGATTCTTTTCCATTGATTCAAACTTTACCATCATGAGTTCCATCACCATTATCTTTGTTTAAGATAATTTCTTGATCAAGTTCTTCGATGTCAAAATTTAAACCGTTTCCGTAATCAACGGTTGTTAAGTCGTTATGAAGTGTAATCTTAACTTCACCTAAGTTATATCAAGGCTCTTCCATATCAAAAGACTTTTTGATTTTTGTTTTTACTATTAGTTTTTTAGGATCAACAAGAGTTACTGAAGGAGACAGATAAACTGTTCCGGCAAATCTTGGAGATTTTTCTTTATCCATAAATTGGACAGCGAAACTTCTGAATACATATGTTGCATTAGTATAATGGTAATAATCATTCATGTTTGGATTCTCTTTACTAAATTCAGTAAATAAGAATTCTTCTCTTTTAAGAGAATATGCTTGTTCTTTTTTAGAAGCACCACCCCCTGAAGAATCTCAATTTTCTTCTCCTTCAATTAATGATTTCTTAATTCTTCTTGAAAGTAAGAAAGCATGATCTTTATCAGTATTGAAATCAGCTAATATATTACCATATTTATATTCTAGATCATCTTCAGTTTGCACAATCTGTGAATTAGAATTACCAAGTCCACCTAGATATGAATCTAAATATCCTCCATCTTTAGTGTGTGCTGAAATATAACCTCTATATTCTCCACCAGCAACACCTGTACTATCTAATTGATATGAAGAACCTTTTAAGTATCCATACTTTGCCCCTGTTGGATTATCTCTATCTTTAGCTCCAACTGGTGCATAATCATTAACATCATCAACAATAAATATATTTTCTATTTCATAATATGGTTCTTTTACATCATCAACTAAAACTGTTGATAAATAAACTTGATCTAATCCCATATTATTAGAAGATAAGTTTACTGAATATCATCCTGGTGGGACATCCACTCCTCTTTCGTCCCTCATTGATTTAATTCCTATTTGTGTTTTATTATTTGTTTCAGCAATAAAACCTAGTCCACCCATAATGAATGAACCAAGTAAAATTGAATGAACTATTTTCTTAGTAAATGTTTTTTTCATACATTAAAATTATAATTTTGAAAACCAAAAAAAAAAAAAAAAA
>CAYUKZ010000019.1:0-5446 GCA_964445515.1 uncultured Mycoplasma sp.
AGTTTTTAGGTTATATTTTATATAAGAAATTTATTTACAAAATATAACAACGGAAAACAGTGATTGATCAATTTCAATCATAACCAAAATTGCTAGAATTGCGCGATAGATTTTATTATGATATTCAGTTCTAGGAAGAATTGAATATTTTTTTAACGATTGAATATTTTTTAAACGTAAATGGTTTCTTATTGAAAATATATATTTAAAAGAGGAAAAAATGGGATTTAAAGATTTTTTATATACTGAAAAAGGTAAAATAGCCGGATCAGTATTAGCAGCAGTTTTATTAACAACTACTGTAATGGTTCCTGTATCTATTTATACAGATAGAGCAATGAACGAAGAAACAACTGTAAGTAATGTTAAAGCATTTGGATATGACGATAACAAAACATCTACAGGTTTAAGACAAGATAACTGAATGGGGATCGATACTTCAACAATGATCGATGCTTCAGGAGCAGAAGTTACTTCAATGGAAGCAACTTTAGAAACAAACTCTGATTATACTGGAGTTACAACTGACGAAGATTTAATGGCAGGAGTAAGTAATACAGATGGTATTGCATACCTATCATACTCACACGTTGGTACAGATAAACACTTAAAGCCACTAGCTATTTCAGAAGATGGTGGAGCAACATATGTGAAACCAGGTGAAAAAGGATATTTATCAGCACCATTAAACATGGTAATGAAAGTTCCTCAAGGTGTTTCAGCTAAAATTAATGATATTTTAGCACCAGGATCATCAGAGTTAAAAATTGATGATCTAAACACACTAAAAAACACAAAAGTAATGCAATATAAAGATGGAGTAGCAACAGAAACTACTAATGCAACTGATACTTATGATTATGGTCAATGATTACAAGATACAGGATTAGCTCATGACTTTGCAGTTTCAGTAGTTGCATTCAACTATATAGCACAAACACAAATGTCAATAGATGCTATGGCAACAGGTGGATATGTTTCACCTAATACAGCAACATTCGCAGATGCACAATCATTCTTAGATTGAGCAATAGGTGTTTTTGGTGGAGCAGATAAAGATACTTGAGGAATTATTGATGCAGCAGGAACAGGTTGAGCATTTGCATCAGAAGAAGTTCTAATTGATGGAACAGGAACTGATGAAGCGGCTATTAACTTATCACTTGATTCATTTGCAACAACATACTCAGGACACTCACTAGCACAAAACTTAAATAACGGTGGTTCATATAGAGCTTGAGAAACTGTTGATGAAAGTAAATTACCTAAAGGTGTTTCATTTAACAGAGATGAATATGATGGAACACAAGATGGTTCAGTAGGAGCATTCATCGGTACACAATCAAGAGGTATGGAAATGGGTCAATTCAAGACTGATAAAAATACTGGACAACCTAAAAAAGATTCAGCAGGAGAAATTTCATACTGAGGATATGATGAAAATGTATATGCAACTGGTAATTACGGTTCAACAACATCAGATGACATGGAAAACATAAGTTATGATTTCACAAAAATGATTTCAGATGACGAAACTCCAACTGCAGCTACATTAGCAACAGATCAAGTAGTATTCTTCACAACTGAAGATACTCAATTCGTACATTCAATCGATGGTAAAACATATGCACCAACAGGAGTAACTAAGCAAGGAGCTAAAATGTTATTCCAACTAGGTTCAACTTGAGATGAAGTATACACTCTAGGATTAATTTCAGCTGAGTTAGTATAATAAAACTAGTTAATTAAATAAATGGGTTTTACCCATTTATTTTGAACTTAAAGACAATCAATTATTCTTATATAATTGATTAAATAAAAGAAAATATATATAAAATGGAAAAAGAAACAAAGATAAAAGATTTAGAACTTAATAAAAGGAATAAATCTAATTCAATAAGAAACAAAACATATAAATGAATTCTATATATGTTAACTATTACAACAGCAATCACTGTTATTTTAGCAATATTAACAGTAATAAAGAATGCTGTAGTTGTAGTTAATGAAAATGGATTAAGTTGAGGAGATATTTTCTTCGGAAAAGAATTCAACGGGGTAATGGGAGTTATTAGTATGGGAATTATTATTGCCAATACTATTTGAATGGCTTTCTTATCTACATTAGTAGCTACTCCAATAGCAATAGGAACTGCAATAATAATAACTAGGTTCCTACCTAAAAAATTATCTGCAATAATGTATTCAGTAGTAGCTATATTAGCAGCCATACCTTCAGTAGTGTATGGTGCTTTTGGATATTATGTCCTTGATCCATTTAATGTTTCAAGAGTAGGAGCTGAAGCAGCATCATTATTAACAATGGTTATGATGGTTTCATTAATGATAATGCCTACTATAACAATAATGACAGTTGCTTCAATTAGGTTAACTGATTCAAAGATGGAAGATTCTTCATATGCTTTAGGAGCAAATAAGACTCAAACATCTTTCTATATAACATTAAAGATGGCAAAGACAGGTATATATACAGGTATATTATTTGCCGTAGGTAGATGTTTAGCTGAAACTACCGCCATATCAATGGTTGGTTCAGGATCTGGAACAGAGGGAGTAACTCTTTCTCTATGACAAAAATCATTATTCCTAGGACCAGCATTACTTTCAGCTAATGGAGGAGAAATACATGCCGCATTCCCTGTAGCTCCAATTATCTCAATGTTCATGCTATTAACTACATTCACAGTATTCATTTTAATGAAATTCATTGAATATAGAAATGCAGAAACAAATATTGTTAAAAAGCAAGTTCAGAAAAATGCGATTGAAAGAAAAGTTGCAAACAAATATGAAACAGGTGGAGTAATTTCATTAAATGAAAAAGAACAAAACCAGATTATTTCATTAAGAAGAAGAGAAATCAATTCTAAAATACAACATGACTATTATTCAAGACCAGAAGTATCAGCAAGAGCTGTTTTAGAAAGATCAACTATTAGTAAAACAACTAGGTTTGAAAAGTATAAAGCAAATTCATCACTTAAACATAACTTATTCACTTATATAGCAGCTGGTATAGGAATATTACTATTGGTATCAATATTAACATTCTTATTTAAAGGTGGATTCAAACATTTAAATTGAGAAACATTCACATATAGAGGATGAAAGAAAACACAATCTCATAACTATATGATTTATGGGATGGCTGTTCCGATAATGGGGACATTACTAACTATAATAATAGCAGTGTCCATATCATTACCTTTGGGGGTTGTACTTGGAATTTGTTTATCAACATATCTTGGTAAAGATAAGAAGAAAGGATGATTTGCATCATTCATATTCCAAATGCTAACTTCAATACCTTCTATTGTTTGAGCAACACTTGCTGCAGTTGTATTTGCAGGAACGGTAATGGATGAAAAATATGTAGGAATAGAACCAATCTTATTCTTAAGTATTATAATCTTACCTTCAATTATTAAATCTGTTGAAGAAGCAGGGGGAAGGGTAAAGAGAAACTTGATTGAAGGTTCATATGCTCTAGGAGCAACTACTCTAACCACAACTAGAAGAATATACTTTAAAGAAGTATTACCTTCAGTAATATCAGGAGCATTATTAGCTATATCTATATGTATAGCTGAATCAACAATGTTCATATCATTACTACCATCTACAAAGACATCTATGGATATGGGTGCTTGAATTAAGAATGGTGGTACTACAATGGCTACAGCTATTTGAGATATAAGAAACAACTTCTCGATAATTGATTATCCAGAAGCAACAAACTACATTAAATCATTTGGTATTGTTTTAATGGCAATAATATTGACTACTTCATACATTTCAACACTTGTATCTAGTCACAAATACACTGAATCATTATTATTATCTATAGCATTAATAATGGTTCCATTCTCATTCTACATTAACCCTAATGAAGGAGCACCGCTATTATTTATCTTAGCAATAATAATGGCATTAATAGCACTAATAGTAGTGCCAGTTATTAAAAAGATAAGAGGAATAAAATAATGGAAAATAAAACACTATTACAATTCGAACAACAGTATATAAAATTCTCAAAAGAACTAACTCAAATTAAAAAAGAGTTAAACTTTGACAAACTTTTAGTTGAATACAGAAAGTTAAAGAAAGTAGTTTGAAAAGCTAATCAAGAAGTTAAAAATAATGAGGATGAATCTAAAACTAGAGAGTTAGAGTTAAATCTTAAAGACTTAGAAAAGAATCAAGAGAACTCAATTGCTAAATTTAAGAAAGTTGAAATCGTAGAAAACAAACTTTACAATGTTAAAAAGAGATTAATATCTAAAATTGCATCATTAGATTCAGTTAAAAATAGTAATGATTATATTATTAAATCTTTAGAGAATAAAAATGATGAATTATCTAAAAAGATTGATCCAAATCATAAAGAAACACTAGAAAAAGAAATTTCTAAATTAGAAAAAGAGATCAAAGCATTAGATAAAGAGATTCAATCATTAACAGATGAAAAGAAACCTTCAAATTTATTAAAGTTTGAAAAGAATGAAAAGAATAAACAAATTAATAAATTAAAATCAACTATTTCAATAAATGAAAGAGCTAATAAAGAAGTTATTAAAGAAAGTATAAAAAGAAATACTGAAATAATTAAAACTAAACAAGCCATTTCAAAAGAAAGACAAAAAGAAATTGATTTTGCAATTAAAATTATGGATAAGATAGACAAAGGTTTATCATTCCGTGATGCTGATGAGATCAATCATGACTCATCATTCACTGTAAAACACCTAGATGTATTCTATGGACAAAAACAAGCTCTATTTGATATCAATATTGAACTTCCTAAGAATAAAGTTATTTCTATAATAGGTCCTTCAGGTTGTGGGAAGTCAACATTCTTAAGAACATTAAATAGAATTAATGATAATATAAGTACATTCAGAGCTAAAGGTAAGATATTACTTGATGGTGAATATGATATATTCAAATTAAGATCAATTAGAAATAGATATGATAGAATTGAACTTTCTACATTAAGAACTAAAGTCGGAATGATTTTCCAACAACCAAATCCATTCCCAATGACAATAGAGAAGAACGTTCAATATGGACCAAGAGTAAAAGGTATCAAGAATAAATCAACACTTACTGATTTAACAGAGCAATCATTAAAAGATGCAGGACTATGAGAAGAAGTGAAAGATAACCTTAAAGCTTTAGGTACTTCACTTTCTGGTGGTCAACAACAAAGACTTTGTATAGCTAGAGCCATAGCAAATGAACCAGAAATATTATTAATGGATGAACCTACTTCAGCACTTGATCCAATAGCAGCCAAGATTATTGAAGACTTAATTCTAAAGTTAAAAGAACACTATACAATAATAATGGTTACTCACTCAATGCAACAAGCACAACGTATTTCTGATTTTACAGCATTCTTCTATCAAGGAGAGTTAATTGAATA
>CAYUKZ010000020.1:0-5179 GCA_964445515.1 uncultured Mycoplasma sp.
AAAAAAGTACCAAAATTTGGTACTTTTTTTCTTAGTCAAGATCTTCTAGATCTGTTACTATAGTCATGTTTGGGTGATCAATAAAGTGAGTGATTGGACAACTATCGTCTTTAATACCTGCTTTAAACTTGTTTAAAGCCTCTCTCTTACCTTCTCCTCAAGCAAGTAATATAATTTCACTTGACTTGTGGTAAATGTCGTTAAGACCCATTGTAATTGCTTCTGTAGGGTATTTATCTCTACCTGGGAAGTTAGAATCAATTGTAGATTGAGTTAATTTAACTTCATGTGTTCTTGAACTAAATGGAGTTCCTGGTTCATTGAAAGCAATGTGACCATTAGTACCAACACCTAAGATTGTGAAATCAAATGTACCGATATTATCTAACTCTTTATTGTATTCTTCAGCTTCCGTAGGGAAATGAGTATTTCCTTTATCAATATCAACATGGTTGAATAGATTGTCATCCATAAATTTTCTGAATGAATCTTCTGGATATTCTTCTATTCCTCTATATTCATCTAAGTTATAAGATGTAAGTTTGCTAAAACTTAATCCCTCTTGATGATTTGCTATTAAGTGTTTGTAAACACCTACTGGTGAGTTACCTGTTGCTAGAATGAATTTTGGATTCTCTTTTGTTTTAATAATCTCTGACATTCTATCAGCAACATGTTTCTCTAATTCAGATTTTGTGCTAACTATAAATTTAGCCATTTTGTTCTCCTTTTTCATATAAAACATTACCGTTAGATATTGTTTTATTTATTTCTAATGTTTCCTTATCTAATAATAATATATCAGCTAGGAATCCTTCTTTAATTTCTCCTAGGTTATCTAGACCAAGATATTTAGCTTGGTTAGTAGAAGTCATGATTGATGCTTCTTCTATTGAGCAACCTGTGAATTTAATGAAGTTTGTAAAACATAAATGCATATTAGCTATTGATCCAGCTAATGAATCATCTATTTTTGTTTTAATTGTATCTCCTACTTTGTAAATTTCTAATTCACCAAACATGTAATCTCCATCAGGCATACCTTTTGCTGGTGCTGAATCAGTAATGATTAACATTTTGTCTGTAGGTTTAATTTTGTATAGTAATTTTACTACTTCTGGGTTAACATGAATACCGTCAACAATTAATTCAGTTCATATTCTGTCATCAGACATAGCTCTATTGATTGAATTATCTTCTCTATGAGCAAATGCAGGCATTGCATTGAACATATGAGTAATTCCTTTTAATCCAGATTCAACAAATGAATTTGTTTCTTCACCTGTAGCTACTGAATGAGCTAATGAAGGAATGATTCCTTTATCAGTTATGTACTTAACTACTTCTGGAGTAGAAAGTTCGTATGCAGCAGATATCATTTTAACTGCTCCTGTGTCTGAAAGGTCATCTACATGCTTCATTGTTATTGGTTCTAGTAATGATTCTTTATGTGCTCCCTTTTTAACTGGGTTTAAGAAGTTACCTTCTATGTTTACACCAAGATATCTTACTTCATCTTCATGTGGATTGTCCATTACTTGCTTAGCAACAGCAATAGACTTTAATAAATTGTCATATTCAGTTGTTATAGTTGCATGAACTATTGATGTTGTTCCTTCGATAGGAAGTTTTCTAAGGTATTCTCTTGTTGATTCCTCTGAACAATCAGCGAAATCTGTTCCGTAACCACCATGTGTATGGATATCGATGAATCCAGGAATAATATATTGATCTATTCCTTCTGCATTATCTAATAATTCAATATTAGTAATTGTATTTCCATCAATAGTTACTTTGATTGGTTCGTTTTTTCTATTTAATCCTTTTATTTCCATAATTTAATTATTTATAGACTCCAAAATTCTTTGTACTTTATTAAAATCTATTTTCCCTTCTATGTTTTCAACATCTCTCACTGAATATCCAACATGGATAAAATCAGCTCCTGTAAAATCAATGATATCTTTTGCGTTATCAATAGAAATTGATTTTCCAGGTAATATATTAATAGTTTTTTTATCTACTAATTCTTTAATTATTTCTTTTCCTTCAATTGCTGAAGATTTTGTTCCTGAAGTTAATAGTGTATCTACATCATAGTTTGATAATTTATCAAATTCTTCGATTGCATTTTCTCTTAACTCATCAAAGGCTCTATGGAAAGCTAGTTTCATATTACCCTTGGCTTCAATTACTTGTTCAAGTTGATTGAAATCTATATTTCCTTCATTAGTTAATGATCCGAATACAATTCCTTCTATATTTAAATCTTTAATCTTATTAATGAAGTTAATATGTTCTTCCATTTGTTCTTCGTTATATACAAATGACTCATCTGTACATCTAATCATAACTCTAACTGGTATGTTAATGTTTTCTGATATCTCTTTAACTAGTTCAAATGAAGGAGTAAGTCCACCTCTTTCAAGATCGGCAACTAATTCGATTCTATGTGCTCCTGATTTTTCAATATCAATAGCATCTTGTAAACTTCAAGCAATTATTTCAAGCTTATTCATCTTGCTCTCCTTTAATGACTCTAACAAATTCTTTAATTTCATCTAATGAAAGAGTTTTTGTGTATTTGTCTCCAACAGTTAGTGAACCTTTTGCTTGGAAAACAACATTTTCAAAACCTGCTTCTAATAATTTAGATACATTTCTACTATTTAAATGCTTTCCAATTATTAACTTGTCTTTTATTTCATCTAAGAAAGGTAAGATTCTTTTATATCCATCAAAAATTGTTCTTGATGATCCTGAAGTTTGAATTCAATCTACTTCTTCATTATCAATAAGATATTTTAACTCTTCTTCATAGTTATAAACTGAATCAATTGCATGATTAAATACAATTTCTAAGTTACCTTTTACTTCGATTATTGCTTCAAGCTTTTCTCTATCTATTTTTCCATCTTTTAAGATTCCAATAGATATTCCTTTAAGGTTAACTATCTTAGCTATATCTATAAAATGCATAATTCCTTGAAACTCTTCTTCTGTTACTTGTCAAGTTTCTTCAGTAGGTCTAATAAATAGATAACAAGGTAATGTTGTGTTTGCAATTACATCCGATATCTCTTCTAATGTTGGTGTAATTCCACCAATCTCATTAAATAGTGATATTTCTAATCTATCTGCTCCACCTGCTTCTGCAATAATAGCTTCTTCTTTACTGTTTACTGGTATTTCTAATTTGTTCATCATATAAATTATATTTTATTTCTTTGAAATTTTATTCTTTTTCAAAACCCAGCCATGGGCTGGGTTTATCTTTAATTACTCTGATAAAATTCTTTTCATTTCGTTAGCTATAACTTCTGAATCAGGTCCAATAATCATTTGGTAAGCTTGCTTACCAACTTTTATTACTCCTGAATAACCAATAGCTTTAGCTTTTTCATCATCATAAATTGTATTATCTTTAACAGTTAATCTTACTCTAGTGATACAGTTATCAACTTTAGTAATGTTATCTGCTCCAATAAATTCGATTGTATCTTCAGCCATTTTTGTTAGCTTAGGTGATACTTTACCTTTAGCTGTTTTTGTTTTTGTTGAAGAATCTTCATCACCTGATAATCCAGCGTAGTTTCCGTTTCTTCCTGGTGTAGCTATATTTAATTTATCAATTAAGAATCATACTACGAAGAAGTTAACAACTGCTGCTAATGCTCCTATTAAGAATAATTCTAAGTTAGCTCATAATCCGTGTTTTGATAACACTCCAATTCCTCCACCTAATAGTGAGATTAATCAGTCGATCATTCCTGCTGAGAATCCGAATCCGTTAGAGATTCCGAATAGAACAACTATGAATGCTCATACTCCTGATAAAGCTGCATAAATTAGATAAATGATTGGTGAAATGAACATAAATGCAAATTCTAGAGGTTCTGTAATTCCTGTTAAGAATGCTACTACTGAACCAGCAATCATAAATGCTCATACTTGTTTTTTGTAATCGTCTTCTGCTCTAACAGCCATTGCTATAGCAACTGCTGGTAGTCCGAACATCATAGTTGGGTAGAACCCTGCTTGATACATCCCGATGTTAGAAGATTGTAATAATGAAATGTAGTTTGTTTTGTCAGCTCCTGCTGTAAAGATACCAGTTGTTTCATCAACAGTACCTTTAATGAATGAAGCATGAGTACCTAATGTACCGAATGTTAATTGGTATGCTTCACCATTAATTTGTCAGATTGATCCTGAAGTGATATCAGCGAATGCATTAATATCTCCTAATACTGGATTTCATGATCATCCTTTTGTTGCTGTATCGAATACACCCATCATTACTTGGTATCCACCATCAACAACGATTGGTGATTGGAATCAGAAGTATGTGTTTAATACTTGGTGAAGTCCAAATGGTATTAATAATCTATTTACGAATGCATATAAACCTGCACCTAGTGCTGGTATAAATGAGATACCAATAGAGAATCATACTAGACCAAGGTTAATTCATGGTCAAATAACTGCCATTCCTAAAGCAACTAAAATCATTAAGAATAATGTTACGATTGGAACGAATCTTCTTCCTGAGAAGAATCCTAGTGCTGGATGTAATCTAACATCAGCAAATTGGTTATAAATTACTGCTGTAACTAAACCAGTTAATATCCCCCCGAATACTCCGAAGTTCATTAATCATGCTGAAGCTAATACTGCTCCAGAACTATCAACTATATTTAAATATAGTAGATCTGAGTGGAAAGTTCCATCTGGCATTACAACACCTTTACCTAAATTAACATTTCCATATATTAATTCAGTTAAAGAACCTTCATTTTGTGCTAATCCGATTAAAGCGAAGTATGCAATTGCACCAACAAGCGCAACTTCCCCTCTATTCTCTTTAGCAAACCCAAAGGCCACACCTATACCAAATATAATTGGCATATTATCGAATACGGCTGCCCCTGGAGTTGACATAATAAATCCTAGTCAGTAAGCAAATTGCTCTCCGCCATTACCTGCGACATCACCAAATGATTGAATGAATACTCCAATCCTCAGTAATAAAGCTGCAGCAGGTAATGTGGCAATTGGGAATACTAGTGATTTACCAATATTTTGCATCAATGATAAAGCCGAAAATCTTGGCTTTTCTGACACATTAGTTTTCTTTGTCTGCATTTTTATTCCTCCTAATAAAATAATATACCTATTT
>CAYUKZ010000021.1:0-3934 GCA_964445515.1 uncultured Mycoplasma sp.
AAGTGACATTTAAGTTATGATCTAACGTGGTGTGCCATATAGGTTATGACAAATACATGAAAACTGCCACTTTTAATCTGTGATCATGGGGTATACTTCATTGTCATACGAAGATCGTGATTTGATTTTGAATTTTAGTTAACCTATTATTGGTGTGTTAATTATTCACACATATAGGTGAAAATATGTCACGCACAACTAGTGTTACGATTGGGTCTCAGCTAGATGAGTTTGTCGGTCAACTCATAGCGACTGGTCGCTATGGCTCAACAAGCGAAGTGGTTCGTTCTGCATTGCGGCTACTCGAAAGGCAAGAGAAACAAACCACTGCTCTAAAAATGGCGATTGAAGCCGGAGAACAGAGTGGTCAATGCTCATTATCACTTCATGACATTGCGACTAAAGTAAAGCAGAGACACAATGTATAAACTTTCCAACCTCGCCGCAGAAGACTTTGAGCATATCTTTGAATACACCCTATTGAACTTTGGCATAGAGCAAGCGGATGCTTATACAGACAGTATGCATGACGTTTTGCTAACGCTTGCAGAACAACCTTTGATGGGTTACGAGTGCCCTGAAATTGCCGAAGGGCTTCGCCGCCACGATCACCATAAACATGCTATTTTTTATCGCCCACAACCTCATATTGTTTACATAATCCGTATTCTTCATCAGCAAATGGAACCATTGCGGCATTTTCATCCAGATATTTATTAAAGTTCCTCATGGCTACATGCCGGAAATGGGAAAACAATACGTCACTGATTTGAGTTTGTGTAACCAATAAGAAGGTTCTGGCTATGCCCGTAGATTTTTTAACCACTGAACAAAAAAATAGTTACGGGCAATTTAATGGGGAGCCGAATGATGTTCAATTGGCGCGGTATTTCCATTTGGACGAGGCTGATTTAGCTTTTATTACACAAAGACGTGGTGAACACAATCGATTTGGAGTCGCTCTACAATTAGGTTGTGTTCGCTTTCTTGGTACTTTCTTAATCGATTTAAGTCAAGTCCCAACGAATACCCAATGGTTTGTCGCAAGACAACTGAATATAACCAATATTGGTATTTTGTCTGATTATTCTCAGCGCGAAACCACACGCCGCGAGCATACCGCTCTGATCCGCAATCAATATTGTTATCGTGAGCTTGTTTGGCCGTGGTCATTCCGGTTATCCCGCCTTCTCTATAGCCGGAGTTGGATCAGTAATGAACGCCCGAGTTTACTGTTTGATTTAGCTACCGGATGGCTGGTCCAACACAAAATCCTTTTGCCAGGTGCGTCAACGTTAACGCGCTTGATTCCACAAATCAGAGACCGAGCAGAAAACCGATTGTGGCAGCAACTATCCAGCCTCCCAAATTCGGAGCAGCAAGCTAGATTGGACTCCTTACTACAAATTCCTGAAACAGCCAGAACATCACACTTCGACCGTTTTCGTAAGGGGCCGGTCAATGTCAGTGGCCCTGCATTTAATGAGGCCATTGAACGTTACAAAGCACTTCAAACCTATGGGATAACTGAACTGGATTTTACTGGTATTCCTCCCGTCCGGTTTAAGCATATTGCCCGCCATGCTGGAATGATATCGGCATACAAAATAGGCCGTATGCCGGAGACTAAACGTACTGCGATACTCGTGGCTTTTGTGAAAGCCTATGAAATTATTGCATTAGATGAAGCATTGGATGTACTGGATCTTTTGATTACCAACATCGCTGGCGAAGCGAAGAAATTAGGACAGAAAAAGCGTCTTCGTACTCTGAAAGATTTAGATAAATCTGCACTAGCTTTAGCCAAAGTTTGTGCTCTGCTGCTAGACGACAACTTAGATGATGAGTCGCTGCGTCCGTCAGTCTTTGCTAAATTTTCACGGGAAAAGCTAGCGCAATCTATTTCTACCGTACACGAGTTAGCCCGACCTTATGATGACAATTTTCATGAAGAGATGGTTGAACAGTACGGGCGAGTTTGGCGTTTTCTACCAAAACTGCTCCGTGATATCGAATTTTCCGCCGCTCCTGCGGGAGACAAAACGCTTGAAGTTCACCAGTACTTAGGACTCAAAAAAACAAATTCTTGATGATGCGCCAGTGGATATCGTATCTAATCCATGGAAGCGATTGGTATTAGATAAAGATGGTCGGGTGACTAAACGAGGCTACACACTGTGTTTTTTGGATAAATTACAGGATAGCTTGCGCCGACGAGATATCTATGTCGAAAACAGCGATCGCTGGGGCGATCCGAGAGCCAAACTTTTACAGGGGCAAGAGTGGCAGTCCAACCGAATTCAGGTCTGTCGATCACTGGGACATCCGCTAAACGCAAAAGAAGCCATCGATGCGTTAGTCAGGCAACTGGATACAACCTATCATCAGGTTGCCGCAAGTTTTGACGATAATGGTTCGGTGGATATTGATATCTCGGGGAAACGACCGGCTCTGACCATCACAAATATTGATAGACTGGATAACCCTCCGAGTTTACAAGGCTTATCCAAACAAGTGGAGGCGCTACTTCCTGCCATAGACCTCACAGAACTGCTACTTGAAATCAATGCTCATACTGGCTTTGCCGATGAGTTTACCCATATTAGCGAATCCAATGCTCGTGCTAATGATTTAACGCTAAGTATCTGCGCCGTGTTACTGTCCGAAGCTTGCAATATCGGCTTAGAGCCACTGATAAAATCTCATATCCCCGCCTTGACCAGACACCGACTCAGTTGGGTTAAACAAAATTATTTACGTGCTGAAACGTTAGTAAAAGCCAATGCGAAACTTGTCGATTTTCAGCGCTAGCTAAGCATTGGGGCGGAGGAGAAGTTGCCTCTGCTGACGGGATGCGATTTATCACACCAGTAAGAACCGTCAATTCAGGAGCAAACCGAAAATACTTTGGTTCCAGCCGTGGTATCACATGGTATAACTTCATCTCCGATCAATTTTCTGGATTTCACAGAATCGTTATACCAGGAACACTACGAGACTCCATATTCGTATTGGAAGGATTACTGGAACAGCAAACCGGATTAAACCCCACTGAGATCATGACGGATACCGCCGGAGCCAGTGACATGGTATTTGGTTTATTCTGGTTGTTGGGGTATCAATTTTCGCCACGATTAGCCGATGCGGGTGAATCGGTATTTTGGCGTGTAGATAAAGAAGCGGATTACGGCGTACTCGATGAGCTAGCTCGGAGCTGCGTAAATCCTCAAAAAATTGAGCTTCACTGGGATGACATGATGCGTATTGCCGGCTCTCTTAAACTAGGGAAAGTGCAGGCATCAGAACTGATTCGGTCATTACTCAAAAGTGACAGTCCATCAAGTCTGGTCCAAGCCATTATCGAAGCTGGCCGTATCAATAAGACATTATATTTACTGAATTACATCGATGACGAAGACTATCGACGCAGAATTCTAACCCAATTAAATCGAGGCGAAAGTCGTCATGCCGTAGCCAGAGCCATTTGTCACGGTCAACGAGGTGAAATCCGCAAACGTTACCGAGAAGGGCAAGAAGATCAATTGGGTTCGCTTGGCTTAGTCACTAATGCCGTTGTACTGTGGAACACCATGTATATGCAAGCTGCATTAGAGCACATAGAACGGCAAGGTGAAACACTAAAAGATGAAGACATTGCAAGGCTATCACCACTCAGTCATAAGCATGTAAATATGTTGGGGCATTACTCATTTACATTGACCGAACAGGTTTTAAATGGTGAGTTAAGACCGCTTAAACAGCCGTCAGATCAGGAAGATTTTGCTTAGCGTACGTTTTCGTTCCATTGGGCTTCAACCCCCGTATTCGTCGCACGCTCCTCATAGAGACTAAAAACGTCAAAAACATTAAAATTAGCACATCCATGAAACATCCAGAATGTGTGCTAATAATATAAAGCGACATGTATAATATG
>CAYUKZ010000022.1:0-3296 GCA_964445515.1 uncultured Mycoplasma sp.
AAAAATAATCCAAAGTTGGATTATTTGTTGTCTAATGCTGCTTTTACGAACCCAACGAATAATTCTGAAGGCTTTCCAACCTTTGATTTTAACTCTGGGTGTGCTTGTGTAGCAACAAAGTATTTATTATTTGTATTTTCGATAATTTCAGCTAAACCTTCTTTTTGATCTTTGGCTGAAATGATGAATCCTGCTGCTTCTAACTGTGATTCATATTCATTATTGAACTCATATCTATGTCTATGTCTCTCTGTAGAAGTATTTGTTCCATAGATTTGTTCTGTAAGTGTTCCTGGTTTGATATCAGCTGTGTAATTTCCTAATCTTAGAGTTCCGCCTATTTGTCCACCATTGTTTTCATCAATGATATGGATAATTTTCTTGTCTGATTCAGGATCAAACTCTCCATGAACAACTCCAAGTCCTAATACGTTGTTAGCAAACTCTAATGTTGATAGTTGCATTCCTAAACATATACCAAAGAATGGAACATCATTCTCTCTTGCATATTTAATAGCTTCTAATTTACCTTTTATTCCTGAATCTCCGAATCCTCCAGGTACTAGAATACCATCATAACCTTTTAATAACTCAGGAGTAATTTCTTCTCTTGCATTTATTAGGTCATAATCTACATTTATAGATAATGATGACCCAGCATGTTTAAGAGCTTCTATTACAGATATGTAAGAATCTTTATTAGCTACATATTTACCTATGATTGCTATCTTAACATTATCTTTCGCATTAACTATATTGTCATGATGTTGTTTTAGAACATCATTTTGTTTTTCTTTAAGTTCAAGTCTTAAGTATTCAGCTACCATTGAATCAAATTTTTGTTCTTTTAGTAATGAAGGAATAATATATATTGAATCTACATCAACACATTGGAATATTCTTTCTTTTCTAACATTACCAAACATTGCAATCTTCTCAAGTTCAGCTTGGTTTAATGATACTTCTGATCTTGTAACTAAGAATGAAGGAGAAACACCTAATGATCTTAATTGATTAATTGATCTTTGCATTGGTTTTGTCTTTAACTCTTTAGAAACTCTAATATGAGGAACATAACCGGCATGAATAATTGCACAATCATCTTGTAACTCATATTTAATGTTTCTAATTGTTTCTGTATAAGCTAATGATTCAATATCACCTACTGATCCACCTATTTCAACTACTAGTAATTCATATTGTTCTGCTAATTCATATATCTTTTCTTTAATTAAGTTTGTTACATGAGGGATAACTTGAACAGTCTTACCTTCATAGTCTCCTCTTCTTTCTTTTTCAAGAACTTCTTTATAGATTCTTCCTGAAGTTAATGATGAACCTTTAGTTAGATCTTTACCTAGGAACCTTTCGTAGTGTCCTAGGTCAAGATCTGCTTCTCCTCCATCTGCTGTAACAAATACTTCACCATGTTCAATTGGTGACATTGTCCCAGGATCGATATTTAAATAAGGATCGCATTTCATCATCCCTACGTTTACTCCTGAGTCTTCTAATAATCTAGCTAATGAAGATGCAATAATTCCTTTTCCTAATGAGGAAACAACTCCACCAGTTATAAATACAATTTTCATAATTTCTCCTTTTAATATAAAAAGTGAAATGAGGGCACTTAAATAGTGCTCCTCATCCACTCCAAGTTGTTTGACCAACTCACATAATTATTATAATATAATAATTGTTATTTTACAAATATTATTCTTCAATAGGTTTACCAGCTGCTGTTGCTATTAATACATCAATAACTTCATCTAGTCCACCGTCCATAACTCTATCTAATTTCTTAAGAGTTAAACCAATTCTATGGTCTGTAATTCTATTTTGAGGATAGTTGTATGTTCTAATCTTTTCAGATCTATCTCCAGAACCAACTAAACTCTTTTTAGCATCTGCTGACTTAGATAATTCTTCTTGCATCTTAATTTCAAAGATTCTTGATCTTAATAATTGCATTGCAATATCTTTATTGTGGTGTTGTGACCTTCCATCTTGAGATTGTGCAACAATACCTGTTGGTTCATGTGTAATTCTAACTGCTGAATCTGTCTTGTTAGCATGTTGTCCACCTTTTCCACCTGATCTATAAGTATCAACTCTAAGATCTGCTGGATTAATTTCTACATCTACCTCTTCAACTTCTGGCATTACTGAAACTGTGATTGTAGAAGTGTGAACTCTACCTTGTGTTTCAGTTGTTGGTATTCTTTGAACTCTATGAACTCCTGATTCATACTTTAAATGTCCATATACATCTACACCTCTAACATAGAATGATATATTTGAGTATCCACCAGCATCTGATTCTTGTTCTTCTATTAATTCAACACTAAAATCTTTCTTTGAAAAGTATTTTTGATATGCTCTAAATAAATCTCCAACGAATATCTTAGCTTCATCTCCTCCAGCTGCTCCTTGTATCTCAACAATAGCATCTCTTTCATCTGTAGGATCTTTATCAACCATAACTTCAACAATATTTTCTTCAATAACAGCTATTTCTTTTTTGTTTGCTGAAATTAATTCTTTAAATTCTTTTGCAACTTCTGGATCATTATCCATTTTCATTAATTCTTCTGCTGCAACTATATCATTATTAAGAACTTCTCATTTATCATATAGTTCCATCTTAGCTTGATTTCTTTTTATGAATTTATTTATTGATGTTACTTGTTTTACGTCAGATAAAACATCAGAGTCCATTAATTTTTCATTGGCCTCTGTGTATTCTTTCTTTATTTGGATTAACTTGTCTAATATTTGTTTTTCCATACTAATTTAATTATACCTAACAAAAAAGGTATGATTATAATAATGAAAATAATATTTGAAGTGACTAAAAACAGAATAAAAAATATAAATGATTATGAGAATGCAATTCATATAATCGAAAGAGAGTCAATGCAAGGATTCTTTAAATCTAGGTTTGACTCGGAGTTTAAAAAGTTCACTCCAAAATCTCCTTTCGAAGATGGAAAGAAAATTGAATTATATATAGTTAAGGTTTATGGAAGAGGTGCTTATAAACTTGTTGGTAATTTAGGTTACAATGGTTCAACAAAGCAAATTAAATTCTATACTACATCTTGTTTCTTAGATAGTAAATTTAATTATGATGATGAATCGCTTGTAGAGGTATTCAATGATGGAGAAGGTACTTTTAGAGTTCATACAGATGAACTAGTAAAGATTATTTCTAAACTAAAAGCAACTAAACCTGCAAAACCAAAGAATACAAGACCACAAAACTCAAAATTTAAGAAGAAACCAGACCCAAGAAG
>CAYUKZ010000023.1:0-2680 GCA_964445515.1 uncultured Mycoplasma sp.
TAAGCTGTAACAGAAGTGAACACGACGAATAAAGCAATTACTATATTTTTGACAGTCATTTTAAAACCCTTTTAATTACATTGAGACACAAGTTGGAGCAACATAACGATCACGTCCACTTCCTTTATATTTAGTAAGAAAAACAGGATCTACCGAGCTCATATTCTGTCCATAAACTGCAACAATAGAATTATCTAAATAACCCGATTGAACCGGATCAGAGAAACTACTCATACCCGTAAACTGAGAAGCCCATTTTGACCAATCAAGTGATAAGGTTGTATTTCCAAAAACTTTACCAACAAGACCTCCAGAGCTAGGCGCAACACCATTTGTATATCCACTTGAACGCCAATTATCTCTTGAGCCAATTTTTAGCTCACTCAACATGTCACATGCTTTACCAACTATCTTACGCCAATTGTCAATAGGAGAGCCACTAGCCCCATTAAGATTAAGCAAATGAAGTGAAACTGAGCCTTTAGTAAATTTTTGCCCAGGTAACATATCGATATCACTTTGAGGTATTAACTGACGTAAAACATTATCGGTCATACCAATTGTAAAATAACGATTAATTCCTTCTGGAGTAGATGTAGAAGGAATATATAGTTGATAACGCATCATGAAGATACATCCTAATATTGAAGAATCGTCAAACGATGCACCATTTGGACACTCAGTAACCCCATATATAATTTTTGTTGTATTAGATGCTGATGGATCCGATACGTTAAGGACAACACTATCTATTTTTTCAGCAGCTGACGACATGTCTTGGATCATTACTTTATTAGAACTAACGATCAGATCGATTTTACTTAAAACATCTGAAGGAATCGGTGTTGTATAACGAACACCATCAACCACCATAGACTCAACATCAACTGATAATTGATATTGATCTGGAGGTAGGAACACTTTATCACCACTAACAGGTAAAGTTGCATTAATTAAAACAGAAGTTGCGACATTAAGTTTTGCAGGATAAACAGGTCTATCAAATGTCCATGATAAACTAGAAGGCGCGGGAATCGCACATGAAAAATAGCCATCGACATTTGCACTACTTGAAGAGCCAGAGCTTAAATCAAAAGTACCACCGCCACTAAGCAGAAAAGGTTCTCCACTATGCCATTTATACATAGTGCTGTATACTGGCTGGCTACCTAAAACACCTGTGAACATATTGCTTAAAGTTGGATCATCAGGTAAATATCCTCCACGGGCACGACAGTATGCGTCAGCTAAGTCAATATTAAATACAGGATAACGCCCAACAAAACCATTAATACCACTTTCTTCAAAAGTACCAGTAAACACGCCCCCGAACGAATTTACTTCTGAAAATGTCATAGGAGGAGAAAAAATAAGGTCTTGGCTCTTATCTGGAATAGAAAGATACGTATTAATATTAAAAGAAACACTACCCAAACCATAACCACCATTGTGATCCGAAACGATATAAGTTATGTTCTCTTTCCCTACATCACCGCCTTTATATTGAAAGGTGGTGTTGCCTGAAATGGTAGCACTCCCCATCGAACTTTTTACACTAACAAGTTGTACATTATCACCATCAATATCAGATACCAAAGAACTAACATCGAATTGTTTACCATCTGGTAGCATACCAATTGAAACAACGGACTGATCACTATAGGATTTATCCACCGCAACAGGATTATGATTATCGTACTGTCCTACACCAATATATATTACTCCAGGAACCGCAATATTGTTTATTCTATCAACCGCTGTATAATAAATAGAAACAGTACCAGTTGTACTATCAGGTGCTTGATATGTTATGGAAGTATCATCGTATGTAACATCACCAATATCGCCCGTTAATGTGTTACCAATAAGATCAACGGAATCAATCACAGTACCAGCAGGTAATAGCAAGTCACCGCTATCAAACTTGATAACACTAGACTCTTCCATTACCCTCGATATTGGAGGTAAATAGTTTCGGCTTAAATAATCATTAGTAGAAACAACTTGGACAATACCTTTAGCTTCACCCTCCAACTCCGATGATAACGGTTTAACATCATATTTTAATCTACAAACATTTGCAGAGCTATTATATACTTCAAACAATAAACCATTTATATTTGAGACAATACAGGCATCTTTTTCTAACGGCTCAACACTTGATATAACCAATGATTGATTTTGTTCAGCCGTAACCTTATTTCTCAAATCAATAAGCTGAGTTTGATCTATAGAAGTAAATACTATAGCATCCTGAGCATTAATAGCGATGCTTTTGCTAGGTTTTTGAGGTACAGTAACTGTCGAATCATCGTCATCCCCCCCACCACAACCAAATAAAGCCACCGCTATCATTAAACATAATAAATATTTAATACCATTCTTTTTTAGCATTAACACTTCTCCTATTGAAACGATCATATATCAGCCGTAAACAATATTGTAAATTGACCATCATAGCTACCAACTGGAACCTTTGACTTATCAACTTCAAAGTTAACCTTTATAGGAAATCTAATCTTTTGTACATTCTTTCGACGAATCATAGATGTACCGTTAATAATCTTTCCTTTTCGGACAAGTTCTTGTTTTTGACAGTCAGCACAAAAAATAGAAATCGGAATCCGAAACGATTTAGTTGAATTAGATAATTCGTAATTATTACTACTAGCTAACGACA
>CAYUKZ010000024.1:0-2107 GCA_964445515.1 uncultured Mycoplasma sp.
TTAGTCATATTTCTCAGGGTGTTCGATTTTCATTTTAGCAATGAATTCATCTTTATCCATTGAACCATATTTTTCGAATAATTCTTTAGTTTCTGTGTATTCACCTTGTGCATACTCAACACCTTCGAATCCTTCGATTCTACATTCTTTGTTTTGTAAGTTCTTGTAGTTTTCAAAGAAGTCTTTAACTTCTTTTAATAGATGTTCTGGAACATCTTCAAGAGTTTTAACATGTTCATATCTTGGATCAACATCAATAACAGTTATTAACTTAGTATCTGTTTCTCCACCATCGATCATTTTAACAGCTCCTAGAACTCTAACAGGAACTTCTACTCCTGGCATGAATTCTTGATCTGCTAATACTAATGCATCAAGAGGATCTCCATCTCAATCTAAAGTATTTTCGAAGAATCCATAGTTCATTGGATATCTCATTGCACCAAATAGAATTCTATCTACTTTTATCTTACCATCTTCAAGTTCGTATTTAATTTGAGAACCTTTAGGTATTTCAATAATAGCATTTAATTTCATAATATTCTTATCTCCTTAATTATTTATATAATATAATTATATTACAATGACAGCAAAAGTTAAGAAATTAGTTTTATCATCAAGTATACTAGCAATAGCAATATTGCTAGTATATTTTCAATTACCTTTCTTAACAGATTGATTAGCTATTGATTTTTCATTAATAGCAATACTAATAGGTAGAAGATATATAGGATATTGAATGTCTATGCTATTAATGATTATATATCCTTGATTCTCTATACTATCAAGCTTAGGGACACCCCCAGGAGCTCTATTCCTTATGTTACAAGGGTTTGGAGTTATAACTATCGATTATATTTGTAACAAGAAGGGATATGGCTGAATAGGGGTGTCTCTATCTATAATGCTGATTACTATTTGATCAATATTACTAAATGTATTCTTAATAGGACCTATTTGAGACTATTTAGGATTAGCTACTGGAGATCAATTTGTATACTTACAATCATGAAAAGCATGATTATCAGTATCAGTAGTATTTAATCCTATTAAATTTGTTATTGTTTATGCAATTACATGACCAATTTGAATAGGATTAGAGAATTCAGTTAATCAGGAGCCAAATTATTAGATATGAAAGTATTAGTTATTTCAGATATACACGGTGATATTAATAAAATGGAAGATATATTAGAAGAACATAGTGATTCTGATGTAAAAATCTTCCTAGGAGACTTTCAAGTATCTAAAATAGGTCAAAAAGAACTAACTGCAAAGTTTGACTTTGTAGTTAGAGGTAATAATGATTACCCAGGTATATCTCAAGATACATTATTAGTTGATTTAGACGGAATAATAGCATATATTACTCATGGAGATAGATTCTTTTCATTAACAGAGTATGTTAATAAAGATAAAATCTCTAAAGCAGGAGTTAAATACGGTGCAGATATAGTTATGCATGGACATGATCATAAAGCATCTATATCTGAACATAATGGAATTACAGTATTTAATCCAGGTTCACCATCATTCCCTAGATTTGGGTCTAAAGCAGCATATGGAATAATTAATATTGAAGATGGAAAGATCATAGATATTAAAAATATAGAAGTATAGAATGGATATTCTATACTTTTTAAATTAATTACTATTTTTTATACATAATTTAGTATTTATGTATTATAATAATTATGTAAATGAACTTTAACTACGCAGTTAAACAAAATGTAAAGAAATTTATGAAGAGGGAATATAAGACTCTTTAATTTCTTTACATTATGACTAGGTAGTAATAAACTTATATATTAAATTTACTTAATGAAACTTAGTTATTTATTGTGAAGGAAGAGAATTCTTACAATAAATAACTAAGTTTATTTTTATAAGGAAAGATTAATTGCATATAAGTTTATTTACACACAAAATTAAAAGAAAGGAAAAATTATGACAACAGAAATTAAAACAGCAAGTCCTAATAATAATGTCAAAAAGAAGAAAAAGTTTAAAATGCCTTCTGCTATGGCTATTATTGTAGGAGTGGTTATATTCGCAACATTATTAACATGAATACCACATGCTGCAGGTCAAGCTTTTGCTCCTGAAG
>CAYUKZ010000025.1:0-2084 GCA_964445515.1 uncultured Mycoplasma sp.
TTTTATTATGAATTACTTATTGTAATTTAATAGTGCAAAGAATGATTCTGCTTCTAATGAAGCTCCACCTACTAATCCACCATCAATATCTGGTTGTGCCATTAATTCTTTAATGTTTCCTGGATTCATTGATCCACCATATTGAATTCTTACTCTATCAGCAACTTCTTGACCATACATTTCTGCAATAACTGATCTAGAATATGCACAAGCTGCTTGTGCTTGTTCTGGAGTTGCTGTTAAACCTGTTCCGATTGCTCAGATTGGTTCGTAAGCTAATACAACATCTTCCATTTGTTCAGGAGTTAAATCTTTAACACCTTCAGTTAGTTGAGTTCTAATAACTTCTTCTTGTTTACCAGCTTCAAATTCTTCTTTTGTTTCACCAAAAGCAACAATAGGAATAATGTAATCTTCTTCACTAGATAATGTTGCTGCTACTGCTTTAACTTTAGCGTTAACAGATGCATTTGTTTCATTGAACATTTCTCTTCTTTCTGAGTGTCCAATGATTACATATTCAACACCGTAATCTTGTAACATTGAGATTGAAATTTCTCCTGTATATGCTCCTGATGCATTTTCATTAACATTTTGAGCTGCTAATGGAATGAAGAATGGTTCTTCTTCACCTTCATGAGTATGCCCCATGATTGCTCCTAATGAAAGGTATGGTGCTGCAATTGCTCAATCTAATCTATCAAAGATTTCACCTTGTTCAGCTTTTGCTAAATCTGATAAATCATGATAGAACTTGTGAGCAGCTTCAGGCCCATTATTCATTTTTCAGTTTCCAACTATAATTGGTTTTCTCATAATATTCTCCTTATTATTTTTCTTGTATTGCATCAATACCTGGAAGTACTTTACCTTCTAGGAATTCCATTGATGCTCCACCACCTGTAGATACATGTGTGAATTTATCAGCTAATCCTAATTTGATTGCTGCTGCAGCAGAGTCTCCTCCACCAATAATTGTAGTTGCTCCTTCAAGCTCAACCATTGTTTCAGCTATAGCTTGAGTAGCGTGTTTGAAGTTTTCAAATTCAGATACTCCGAATGGTCCATTTCAAACTACTGTTTTAGCACCTTGAAGTTCTGCTTTAACTCTTTCAATTGTTTTAGGTCCAGCATCCATTCCCATCATTCCATCTGGAACTTCATCATGAACTTCTCCTGGTACATCTTCAAATCCTGGTGCACAGTTTGAATCTTCAGCAATAATTAATTTATCACCGTATTTTTCCATTAGCTCTTTAGCTAATTCAACTTTTTCAGGTTCTGCTAATGAGTTACCTACATTTTTACCCATAGCTAAATGGAATGTGTAACACATAGCTGTACCGATAATAACTTTATCTGCTTTTTCAGCTAATGCTTCAATTACATTGATCTTATCTGAAACTTTTGCTCCACCTAATAAAGCCACGAATGGTCTTTCAGGGTTAGCAACAGCTCCATGTAAGAATTTAACTTCTTTTTCAATTAAGAATCCAATTGCTGATTCAGCAATGTTAGAAGCAATACCTACATTAGAAGCATGTGCTCTATGAGCTGTACCGAATGCATCGTTAACAAATACATCTCCTAATGAAGCTCAATATGCTCCAAGCTCAGGGTTGTTCTTAGATTCGTTTTTAACAACTTCTCCATTAACAACATCTTCGAATCTTGTGTTTTCAAACATTACGATTGTTCCTTCTTCCATGTTAGCTATAGCTTCTTCAAGCTCAGCCCCTCTTGTAGCAGGAACAAACTTAACAGTTCAACCTGACATTTCAGCTAATTTTTCAGCAACTACTTTAACTGACTTAGTAGCTTTAGCCTCTTCTGAGTCAACTCTTCCTAAGTGAGTGAATAGTACTACTTTAGCTTTATTGTCTAATAAGTGTTTAATTGTTGGCATTGCAGCAGATATTCTGTTTGTATCTGTAACAACACCTTCTTTAACAGGAACGTTGAAATCAACTCTAGTTAATACAACTTTTCCTTCTAGATTTTGTAAATCATGTAAAGTTTTTTTATTCATTTTATCTTCCCTCTCTCTATTAAATTTACTAATTAAATTATACTACTATATAAAA
>CAYUKZ010000026.1:0-1578 GCA_964445515.1 uncultured Mycoplasma sp.
TTACTTGCTTTTCTCATTATTAAAATTATACTCTCACAAAAAAAAAAAAAAAAAATGAAAATTTCAAAAAAATAAAGAAAAATAGACCATTGAAAATGGTCTATTTTGTATTAAATTAAGCTTCTAATTTACTTTCTTGAGTTGCTTCTAATCTACCTTCAGCTTTATTGGCTGCGGCTTCTGCTTCTTCGGCTTCTTTATGAGCTTTTTCAGCTGCAATTCTATCTAGTTCAATTTGTGCTTCTAATGATTCGTTTTCTTTTTCGATTTCTTTGTTTTCTTCTTCAGCTTTAGCTAACTCTGTAGCTGCTGCTTCAGCAATCTTTCTTAAGTGTTCTAAATCATTAACTTCTTTTTTCTTAGCTTCAAGTTCAGCCATGTGATCTTGAGCTGCTTTTTCAGCTGCTTTAGCTTCATCAGCTTTTTTATGTAATTCATCAGCTTCTTTTTGAAGTTTAGTTGCTTGTTCGGCATCTTCTGCTGCATCCGCTGCCTTTTGTGCTGCGGCTGCTGCTGCAGCTGCAGCTACTTGAGCAGCTTCTGCTTCTTCTTTTTCTTTAGCTGCTTTTTCTTCTGCTAATTTATGTGCTTCTTCGGCTGCTTTTCTTTCAGCTTCTTCAGCTTCTGCTGCTTTAGCTGCTGCTTCTGCTTCAGCTTTTTCTTTGGCTGCAGCTTCTTCGGCTTCTTTAGCTTCTTTAGCTTCTTGTTCAGCTTTTGCTGCGGCTTCTTCGGCTTCAGCTTTTTCTTTGGCTGCGGCTTCTTCGGCTGCTTTTGCTTCTTCAGCTTCTTTAGCTGCTTTTTCTTCAGCTTCTTTAGCTTCTTTAGCTTCTTGTTCAGCTTTAGCTGCGGCTTCTTCGGCTTCTTTAGCTTCAGCTGCTTCTTTGGCTGCAGCTTCTTCTGCTTCCTTAGCTGCTGCTTCTGCTTCAGCCGCTTCTTTAGCTGCTGCTTCTTCGGCTGCTTTTGCTTCTTGTTCGGCTTTGGCTGCTTCTGCTTTGGCTGCAGCTTCTTCTTCAGCTAGTTTTTTAGCTTTTTCTGATTCTTCAGCTTCTGCTTTTGCTTTAGCTTCTGCTTTCGCTGCTTCTTCGGCTTCTTTAGCTTTTGCTTCTTCTTCGGCTTTAGCTGCTGCTTCTGCTTCTTTAGCTTTTGCTTCTTCTTCGGCTTTAGCTGCTTCTTCTGCTGCTTTAGCTTCTTCTTCGGCTTTGGCTGCGGCTTCATCTTCTTCGTTAGATTCTTCAGCCACTTCTTCAGTAGCTTCTTCAACTACCTCTTCTTCAGTAGCTTCTTCAACTACTTCTTCAATAATTTCTTCAACAACTACTGCTTCTTCAACTATTGTTTCAACAACTTCTTCAACTACTTCTTCTTTAGTTGCTTCTGCTGCTTTAGCTTCAGCTTCTTTAGCTTTGGCTGCTTCTTCGGCTTCTTTTTCAGCTGCTTCTTTTGCTTTAGCTTCTTCAGCCGCTGCTTTTCTTGCCGCTTCTTTTTCTGCTTTAGCTTTTGCTTCTGCTTCTCTCTTAGCTTCAGCTGCTTCATCTCTAGCAACAGGTTTAACTTCAACTTGTTGTTGTCCTAGAGCTG
>CAYUKZ010000027.1:0-1424 GCA_964445515.1 uncultured Mycoplasma sp.
AGTATAATTATATATATGGAACTAAATTTTAATAAAGGAACAATCACAATAATGAATCTAGGAGGTGTAAAGGAATTTTTAAAGGATTTAAAATTTCCTATATACTTCTTAGACTTCGAAGGAATAGCAAATAGTAAACAATGAATGTTTAATCATGGATTAGATCTTGATCAACAGTTATCATCTTTTTCATTATTAAAAATAGAATCATTAAAAGATGATGAAACTAAAATAAAACATTTCAACTTTGTTGGAACACCTACTGACTATAAAGTAATGGCTAAGAAGATGACGGACTTCTACAAAGATAACGGAACAGTTGTTGTTTGAGGTAAAGATCTTGAAGTTAGAGGTTTAGCTAAGTTGATTAAAGAATCACCAGAGTCAATGCATAAGAAATTATCACAAATGTTAGCCAACATTGTTGATATTCAACAATTATTCTATGATGGTTCTTTCATTAGGGTTGAACCTAATGGAAAATCATCATTAGATATTGTTGCTAAGGCATATGGTGTCTATGAACAAGCAAGTATTAAGAATGGGAAGAAGGCGCACTTCATTTTAGAGCATGCAATTAAACCTAATATTAATCCTTCTCATTTAAATAACATTGCTAAGAGAATAGAAGAGTACAATAACTCTGATGTTATTAATATAAAAAGAATATTAGTTGAAATATTAGAAGAGTTAAAATAATGGAAGACATTAAAACACAAATAATAGTTGATAATTCTAAATTTATCAGCTATATATATTTAGACTTCGATAAAGAACAACTTCAATCAATACTTAATGACCTAAAAAAGGAACATAAGAAGAGCAGACATATTTGTTATGCTTATTCTATTAATGTTGAAGGTGTAGAAGAAAAGAAATATAATGATGATGGTGAACCAAAAGGAACTGCTGGGTTACCCATATTATCTATTATAGAAAAATCTAAATATAGTGATATACTTATAATTGTCGTTAGATATTTTGGTGGAAAGAAATTAGGTTCATCAAAACTATTACGTACATATATGAAAGCAGCATTAAATTCAATTAATGAACTTAAAGAAAGAGAGTAAAGAAAATGGAAAACATTCAAAATTTAAATAAATTAATGGTAGATTTTTATAGAGCATGAGAATTTGAAAATACTGAAGAACAATTCATATCTTTAAATGCAGAACTAGAAACTACAGTAGAGTTAAAAAGAAATATAGAAATCTTTGAAGCTAAAACAAAAGAGATAGAAGATTATATTAATAATAAAGACAACTTTGAGTTGATTATTGAGAATTGAGATGCTATTGATCTTAAATTACTTGATTCATTAATCTCAACATTTGAAATTAACATAGAAGAATTCGTTAAGAATATAGAATCTTCAGATGTTAGAAAAGAAATAAAAGAATTTATTACAGTTAGATAAGAAA
>CAYUKZ010000028.1:0-937 GCA_964445515.1 uncultured Mycoplasma sp.
ATAAAATTCAGATAATAAAAACGCAGCCTAGGCTGCGTTTTTTTATTTTACGACACGTAATGTTGGTCGACCACGAGGCTTTGGTGGCTCATCATCAGGATGATCATCATCACCCACTGATTCTAGCTCACCTTCTTCAACAGCAGATAAAGTCGCTTTCGGAGCTACCGTATCTTCTGTATCAAAAATACCTTCGCCATTTTCTAGCTGTGCATCATAAGCAGGTTCTGGCTCAAACATTGTGCCAGCACCGTTCTCACGAGCATAGATCGCCAATACTGCGTAAAGAGGTACGATAACTGAATGAGGACGACCGCCAAAGCGAGCATTAAAGCTAACCGCTTCATTACCCAACTCTAAGTTACCAACAGCTCGTGGAACCACATTCAGAACAATCTGACCGTCGCTCACAAAATCCATTGGCACTTTTACTCCTGGCAAAGTCGCATCAACGACCAAGTGCGGAGTAAGTTCGTTATCCACTAGCCAATCATAAAACGCACGCAGTACATAGGGACGACGTGGCGTCATTTGTCCTACATCCATATTACTGACCAGCTAGACGCATTTCACGCTCAGCTTCAGTAAGAGAAGCAAGGAATGAATCACGTTCAAATACGCGAGTCATGTATGCTTTCACTTCTTTAGAACCTGGACCGCTTAACTCAATACCCATGGTAGGAAGACGCCATAAAAGTGGAGCTAAGTAACAGTCAACTAAGCTGAACTCATCGCTCATGAAATATGGGTATTCAGCAAATACAGGTGCTAGTGCCAGCAGCTCTTCACGAAGTTGTTTACGTGCTTTATCTGCATCATCCAATGTGCCGTTGTTAACCTTTTCAGCTAAGGTGTACCAGTTAAGCTCAACACGGTACATCATTAGACGGCTATTACCACGAGCTACCGGGTAAACAGGCATTAGAGGTGGGTGAGG
>CAYUKZ010000028.1:947-1346 GCA_964445515.1 uncultured Mycoplasma sp.
CAAGTACTCCATTTTGATGTTTTCCTGATACTACACGTGTTCACGATCAACAAGAGTTGGTACAGAATGATATGGGTTTAGGTCTAGTAGATCTTCTGGTAAGTTATTTGGCTCAACTAACTCAGTTTCAAAACTAACACCTTTCTCTGCTAGTACAATTCGTACTTGATGGCTGTAGATGTCTGAAGCATCAGAGTACAGAGTCATCACAGAGCGTTTATTGGCAGCAACAGCCATTCACCCCTCCAGTATATTCAATACATAAAAGGCAATGGAGGCACCAGCCCCCATTGCGAGATTCTTAACCCACTAGATTACCTTACTAATGGACATCACGCCAATATTCTTTCTTCAACAATATGGCTAAAATATAGAAAATTGCGATAAATCCCATTACCC
>CAYUKZ010000029.1:0-1208 GCA_964445515.1 uncultured Mycoplasma sp.
TACTCATCACCTGATTTATTAAGATCTGTATTAATTACAAATGAAACTTCTTTACTTTCAATTGAAGTGATTGAATCACCTTTATCAAAGTTGATTTCTCCTGTTGAGTTAACTTCAACAACATTATCGAATCCTTTTGATTTAGTAGAAACATTAACTGTAATTTTATCTGTCATTCCATTATCAGATGATAATTGTAATTCAACTGGTGTTACTTTGTTGATTGGTAAGTTAATTAATTTAACTGCGTTATCTCCAGCAACTAAGTCTTTTGTAGTTGAACCGTCATCAAATGTTATACCTGAAGTTAATATTTCAGCTTTAACATTATTATCAGCTTTATAATCTGAACCTAATGGGTTTAGATCGTTTGTTAATGTAAATTCTGCAGAACTAATGATTGCGTCATCATCACCTCTATCACCATTTCCATCAATATTGTTTCCTTCAACTACTTCTACTTTAGCGTGATCATCACCTAATGCTGATGTAGTGAATGAATCAATTGATATTTCACCTGAAGGTGTTGTTCCCCCAGCAGTTTGATCATTTTGAGTTCAATTAAGTTTAAATCCAGAATATGGTGTATTTGGTTTTAAACCTTTAATTTTAACTTTGTATTGTCCTGAAGCGGTAATAACTGAAGTTACTCCTCTTGTAGCTCCATTAACTTCTAATGTTACTCCATCTAAATCTGAAGGTGTATCTGAAGTTAATTCAATAGTAATACCTGCTGATTGATCGTATGAAGGAGCTAGAGGGTTTAGATTAACATCTAAATCTAACTCTGAATTGTTTACATCTACATTACCGTCAGCATCTAATGCTAACTTACCTGATGAAGTGATTACAGATGTATCTGTACCAAGTGTCATACCTGGTGCTGATATTTCTTTTGTTACCATTCCATCTTTTCAAGTAATTTGTAATTGATATTTGTTTTCTTCTTTACTTGGAAGATCACTGAATTTCATTGTTTGTGTTGAATTAACATCTTTAATTGTCGTAGGACTAATTGTAGATAGTGATTTAGTATATGTTGAACCACCATCTTCTGATTTCATTAATTCAATTTTTGAAATTGATGATATATCATAACCATCATGATCATTCTTAGCTAATGAAGTTTCTAAATCAAATGATATTTCTCTACTTATTTTATCACCAGAAATTGTTCCTGGGTCTACAAGTGTTAAGTTAGTTACTAC
>CAYUKZ010000030.1:0-1148 GCA_964445515.1 uncultured Mycoplasma sp.
CAAGATTAATGTATTTCAATATATTACTGTGTAGATTTGGGTATTTTATCGCTCCTGCAAATAAACTATGAGCACCACATTTCACCAATTTTTTTATTGGTAATAATTCCTTATTACTTGTTGAAAATGTAATTGAATAACTCTTGGGAAATGAACTCTCTAAAAGATTAGATAAAAGAATTAATACTTTTTCATAGGCCGGTTCTGTATCCTCCATTATCTTGATTTTTATTGTAGCAAAGACATCATTTGCTTTAAATTTTACCAGTTCATCCTTATAATCTACCATTTCCTTTGGAAGTGTTCCTGTTCCCACTTTTTTTATCTGTTTTATTTTTTTGAATTTAAGTTTTTCTAATAACTCAAAATAAAATTTTGCCATGTAGGTTTCGTTATGTTTTACACAATTAACAGCCACATGACACAAGAATTCTAATTGGTCTAATTCTTCTTTTGTTAAATTATCAATATCCACATTGCTTTTTAAATCTCGATGTATACTATTGTGTTTGTGACTATGTTCATATTTTGTATGGGGTTCAAAAAGATTGTCAATTACTACATCATCTAACCAATACTCAAAACCGTGATAAGCCTGTTGAAAATTCACTTTACAAAAATTATCAAAAAAAGTAGTAAATGTTTCTAGTTCAAACGAACGATTCATGCAATAATATGCACCGACTAACCATGAATCAAATTTTTCTCCTGTATCTAATTGAACTGAATTATAAATCATTCCTCGCTTATCAGTTGCCCTACAACTCCCCTCATTTATTGCTTCAATAAGTCTCTCGATTATATCTTCTTTACCTTTAATTCTTTCTTTTGCTATTTGTAGCATTTCGTTATAAATCATATTAATTTCTCCTATCCTAATTGTTGATAATTTAATTATTACCACTATCTTGCTTAATGTATATTATAATCTAGTGGCATGTGAAGATAATTTTTTGGTATCCGTTTTAGTAAATTCTAATTATTTAGAGCTATTAACCATTGAAATACACTAAAACAATTATTAATTATCTTTTTCATTCAAATTTTAGTAACTATTTTCTAATGTTGATTAATGCTGTTAATTCTTCAAAAGTTTCTTTGTCAATATCTTTCCAATCTGCTTTTTCTTTATCGTATTCTAGTTCATT
>CAYUKZ010000031.1:0-1116 GCA_964445515.1 uncultured Mycoplasma sp.
AGAAAAACACAACCTTTCGGTTGTGTTTAACATAAAGTGTCATGCCCGTAAGCCATGTTCTGTTCTACCAATCATTTATCTAAGTGTAAACACTTTCTTAAGATAGATTCATTTCTCCTCTTAAGACTCTCCTACCATAGGATAATTCCTTTAATTTGGATTTCTAGCTCGAGGGGTTTACCCGTTTCACCCGATCATTTCTAATCGATTCGTCACTGTTGCACTTTAAGTTCATCCATAGTATAACCTTAGGACTAACTTGCCGTAACATACATAAGTATGTCCGTAGAGTTATCTTTTCCTCTACCACGAACACTACAAGCATCGCAGCTTGTGCTAGCATGGACTTTCCTCTAATGAATAATCATCAGCGATTGGTTGGCCTTGACAATTTAATTATACTCTATATAAAGTAAAACCCACTTATAGTAGTGGGTTTTCTTTTAGTAGTCAGAATCTGCTACTCTACCTTCCATGATGTCTACACCATTAGAAGTACCTATTCTTGTTGCTCCAGCTTTAACCATAGCAACTGCATCTTCGTAAGATCTAACTCCTCCTGATGCTTTAACTTCTGATCTTTCTCCAGCTATTGATTTCATTATTTCAACATCTTCTACTGTTGCTCCAGTAGTTTGAATACCTGTAGATGTTTTAATGAAGTCTCAACCTGCATTAACTCCAAGCTCAGAAGCATATTTAATTTCTTCTTTAGTTAATAAACCTGTTTCTAAAATTAATTTAATAACTTTACCTTCAGTTGCTTCTCTAACTTCTTTTAATTCTTTTACTAAGAACTCAGTATCTTGCATATGAACTCTACCTACGTTAATTACCATGTCTAGTTCATCTGCTCCTTTAGCAATAGCATCTTTAGCTTCTGCTATTTTAGTTTCTGTTGTTTGTGTTCCATAAGGGAATCCAAATACAATAGTAATTTCTACTCCTGTACCTTCAAGTTTAGCTTTTGCATACTCTAATCAAGTTGGATGTATGCAAATAGTTTTAAATTGATATTTAATAGCTTCTTCTATTATCTTATCAACTTCTGATGCTACAGCATCTCTTTTTAAAATTGTGTGATCAATATACTTATTTATCTCCATTATTACCTCT
>CAYUKZ010000032.1:0-1109 GCA_964445515.1 uncultured Mycoplasma sp.
AATTATATATATAAGAAATGTTGAAAAAAGCACTTAGATTTTTAATAAACATTAAAGAGAAGAAATGGACGCACTTAAATTAGTTGTAAAGCAGAATATTTTGAACATAAAACAAGTTATCTTAAATAAGATGAACATAATATTTTTATCTTTCATAATAGTAATTTCACTATTAATACCTATGGTGTTTATTCCATTATCAATGGCTTACCCAATTATATTCTTGATCTCTTTAATCCCAGTTAATGGATCTGTATTCTCAACTATTAACTTCAATTTAAAGAAATCAACTTTAAATAAGAATTATAATATTACAAAATCTAATAGATGAGTATTTAATATATCGACAATTCTAACAATGGTATTATTCTCATTTGTAATATTCAATTTCATTTATGTGATCCTGATTATACTTAATCAATTTGGAATATTATTATCAGCATGAAGACAATATCCAGACTCAAGCATCATAAATAGTAAGTTTAATGATCTAACTAATATTGGAATATATTCACTTACACTATATACAGTTATTATAATTTCATTAATTACATTCTCAATCTCATTCTTTATCTCACATTTCATTTCATCTCAGAAAACATACTTTATGTTTATATTAACATCTTTAATATTAGCAATTGTATTTGGAGGAGCATTTAATGATTACTTCTATTTACCTTGAGATGTAGGTGCTGCATTCCAAAACAACCCAATATTCCCAAAACAAATATATTGAGTTACATTAATATTCCCATATGGTCCATCAGGACAATTGTTAAGAAACATTTCTAGACTTTCAGAATGACGTTATCAGTTAGATGGGTTTAGTACTGACTATGCAACTTACAAAGGCTCACTTGGAGTGTGAAGAATAATTACTTTTAGTAATACTCCAATTTGAAACTTCACATTAGTTATGCCATACATTCAAATCATAACTTTTGGGTCACTAGGAATAGTATTATCTAAGAGAAAATAAAGCGTAATTATGCTTTATTTTTTTATACAAAAACTAGTTAAAATTCAAACATATAAATTTATAGAATCCTTATTTTATATATGTTTAACATTGCTTTTTCCTTTTCTAAACATTAAAAGGAAGTATGGAA
>CAYUKZ010000033.1:0-1100 GCA_964445515.1 uncultured Mycoplasma sp.
TATATAATATATGTAGGAGACAAATATTATGTTTAGTAGAATTTTAGGTAGATACAGAGCTATTAGCAATTCAAAAATAGCTAGTAATTATATACAAGATGATGAAGAAATACTTAATGTATTCAAAGTATGAAGAGATGAATTAGTATTCACTACAAAAGGTGTTTATACAATTAATCGTAAAGGGATCACAGGAATTAGAACAAGAGTTAAATATGTTACTAATTCACAGATCATCGGAATTTCATATGAAAATTCATACTTCTTAGCCAGAACATGCAAACTAACTATTAACTATAGAAATGTTATGAGTGATAGAATGAGAATCGTTAGAGAAGACTCAGAAGAAGTTAAAGAAGTTTACAGAAGAATAAAAGAAAATATTAAATAAAACAAACCCACTATTGTTGGGTTTGTTTTTCCATTATATTCAGTGTAACAAATGAAACTGATAATATCACCACTGCTCCTATTGAATCAAATAATACTTGGAATCATAGGGCAAATGAATGTTTTTCACCTGGAGTATGATTAGGTGTTCAATCAATTATTGGATATGGTGGATTAACACCTGCTAGTGTTATTATTCCACCATATAAGTATCAACCTAACATTGAAGATACTATTAACATCATACCTAAACGAACTTCATTCTCTTTTACTTCGTTATGATCTCAAATACATACATATATTAAAACTAATATTGGAATAGTTGTATGTATTGAGATGAATTGGAATCCATCTAAGAATGAATATATAGCACCATTAACACCTAGTCATGGTCCATTATTAAATAATGCATTTCAAATACTCTCTATCCTAGGTTCCATTGCATTTCATATTAATCATGATTCACCTACCATAGTTGCAGTAATTCAAAATACAGCTAAGTATCTATATATGAACCTAGGTTTTAACTTAGGGTTATATATAGATGCTACTTCAAACCCAGATCATATTACTACACCTATACAAGATAGGTATGATATCTTTCCAAATCAATGGAATATAGAATATTCAGTATTAAATATATGAAAACCATTTTGAAATCCTGGATCTCTCTTGGCATATCAAAATTCTAAGAAAAAGAAATTATCAAT
>CAYUKZ010000034.1:0-1052 GCA_964445515.1 uncultured Mycoplasma sp.
TAAACATTAAAAGGAAGTATGGAAGCAATAAAATTAACAGTAAAACAGATAATATTACAGTTCAAAACACTACTTAAATCACCTGTACAAGTATTGTTAATTTTACTAATACCGTTCTTAATTACAACTACATTACCTATATTCTTCTTTGGTTTAAAAGATGCTTATGGTATTGATGCCACATTATCAGTTGCTATAGTTTCATTTGCTTTATATTCATATTTCGTAGGAGAATATAGGAAATCTACACTATATAAGAACTTACAATCTACTAAGTCTAACAAGTGAATATTCAACCTATCTTCATTTATTACAATATTATTAATGGGATACTTCACATACTTCTTCCATTGAGTTCTAATGAGTATATATGCCAATCTAAATGTATTACAATATTCTACTGGTGTTGTTCCAACACAATATAATTTAGTAATTAGAATGGCGGGAATTCCATTTGTTTGAACTTACTATTGAGTAAGTATGATTGTATTAATATGTTATTCAATATCATTTGGTTTATATAGAATAATTGATAACTCTAAAACATATTATATATTCATTATTACAATTGTTTTATTAGATGTTATCTTTGGTGCTACATTCAATAATTATTTCAGTTCAATATATGAAAATGGTAGCTACCAAACAGACTTCCTAGTATTCAATTGATCAACTAAATCATTATTCCCACCTTCAATGTTTGTACCTTCATTATTCCATCCGTTATATGCACCTTCACAAATGCTTTGTTTATCTGGAGCAAAAACAATATATAAAGCTGATGGTGTAACACAATATTATGATGTTCTTAAAACATTCAAATGACAAACAGGAGCTGACTATGAATTCATAGGATTAGCTAACCAAGCTTGAAGATGAAATATATTATACTTTATCCCATTTATGCAATGTATTGCTTGAATGGCATTCGGAATAGTAGTATCTAGAATTAAAAGAAAATAAAAGCATTAATGCTTTTATTTTTTCTTTAAACTTGATATAAACACACCACAAGCTATTCATATAATTGAATGAATATAAGGAAGGAAATA
>CAYUKZ010000035.1:0-1028 GCA_964445515.1 uncultured Mycoplasma sp.
AGTTCATTAATTGATATTAATCTTCTACTATTTTTTTATAAGTACCTATTCCAATTTTGGTAAATATCGGTTTGTATTTTAAGGCTTCTGAATTATCAGTTCTTTCAAATATATTTCTCCTGACAGCGGCCTCAAAATTACTTATAGAAGCTCACCTCTTATTTTTTATATCTTCTTCAAATTTCACTTTCATTTTTTTGTATATTTCATTTAACGTTATTCCATTTGAAGTGATTATTTTTTCTAATTCAAATACAATATCATTATTACTTTGTCTTTTTGATTTATTGTTGTACATATAAATAAATTAGATCATAATTAACTCAAAAATGACTATAAAAACAGAATTTTTAATGAATTTAGATCCTTATTTGAGATTCCAAAAGAAAATACAGCAGTTCCTGCTGTATTTTGTATTTAATATTAGAATATTGCTAATCCATTGAATCAACATTCTGCTCCGATAACTAATGTTGAAGTAATAATACCTAATAACATTGTTACTCCGGCAAACATTCCTAATCATGGTAATGCTTTACCATAGTTTACTTTAGCAACTTCTGATTGAATAACAACCATTCCTGTTGTTGGTGAGAACATGTTAACACAACCTTGTGCTAATGGGTAAATCATTAAGATTCCAACCATCATTAATCTTGTGTGTTCTGGTCCACCAGCAGCAGCTGAAGCTGTAATTACTCCACCAATGATTGGTGCTGTAATTCCTGCTAGTCCTGAAGTTGAAGGAATGAACATTGCCATTAATGTTAATATAGCTAATCAAATTAGTGAGAATGTTAATATTCCCATTCCTCCTAATTTAGAAGGATCTACCATTCCGTAAATCATTCCATATGTTAATCCTGAAGCTTGTAAAATAATTGATACCGCTCTAGAGAATGCAATTATTGTAATAACTCCGAACATTTCTTTTGCTGATTTTCATATAAATCCAAATGCATCAGATGATTTATATTCAAGTACTGATGAAATCACTACTACAAAGATTAAGAACATAATTCCTAATT